>CALXZF010000078.1 GCA_944393165.1 uncultured Clostridia bacterium | reverse complement strand
GATACACTAAATGTAGCTTTGCTCCTAAAGCTGCACAGGTTCTTGCTATATTTCCTGTATTTTGTGGAATCTCTGGTTCTACCAAAACTATATTTAATTTCATTTTAATATCGTCTCCCATGTAATTTTTTGTTAACCTACAATATTATACTATATTTTTTCTTTTATGGCAAATGGTGGAAAATGGTAAATTGTAACAATTTTCATATTGTTCCCTTAATTTTTTCTTAAGCTAATTTACTTTTATCTAAAAATCTGGTATTATATCAATGTAATTTATGAGAGGATGTTTTTATATGAGTAAAAAAGAAAAAGCAACGGATAAGAAAAAATTACCCCGAATATATTTATATTTTTTATATTTTTTAATTTTTGCAGTAATTGGTTGGATATTAGAAACTTGCTTTAGTTTTTATTCTCTTGGGCATTTTACCAAAAGAGGCTTCTTATATGGACCGCTCTGCCCTATATATGGTTGGGGAGCTTTAATATTAATAATGTTTTTTAGCACCTATAAAAAGCATAATTTTAAATTATTTATATATGCAGCTATAATCTTTACTTTGTTTGAATATTTAGTAAGTTATGGAATGGAAGCACTATTTTCTTTAAACTGGTGGGATTATACAGGTGAATTTATGAATTTAAATGGTAGAGTTAGTATTTTCTACACTTTTGCTTGGGGAATTATAGCAATACTATTTATAAATTTCATATATCCATTTTTTAAAAAGAAAGTTAATCTAGTTCTTTCTAAAATACCATACAAATTACAAGTTACTATTGTATATATACTTATAACTGTATTGGTTACTGACACTGCTCTTTCAAGCGTGCGATATTTATTGTTTAATTAACATAATATGCATAAAAATTGGACATTTCTGGTTAAATAGTGTATAATAGATATGTATAGCTTTTTTATATGTACAAGGGAGGTATGGGTATGACCAGAAATTCAAGCTATATGCGTAATATGCAAGAGTTTGATCATCATAATGATGAACGGTATTGGATTGTTCAATGGAATAAGGCTTTAGATAATCTTGATTATGAAGAATTGGATTATTTGATGAAAGAAGCTCATTTTGAGCACTATAAAATTCCAGAGATATCCACAAGCGATCCTATTATATTGGGGATTTTACATCAATTCGATAAAAAATAATCGAAACCTCTAAAAAGCACAGTCTCAACATTTGAAACTGTGCTTCCTTTTTATTAATTGTAACCACCTATATTTTCCTTGCTATTGCTAAACCGTCCCCCACTTCTAAAATTTTTGTATCCAATGTTTCATTTGACTGCAATTCAGCTAAAAATTCTCTTAAATTTCTTACAGCAGTGCGTTGTTTATGTTTATTATAATCACTAAAAACATATCCTTTATATAGCACATTGTCTGCAAATATTATTCCCTTTGGTGCAAGCATTCTTAGTGCTTCTTTTAAGAAAAATGGATATTTTCCTTTTGATGCATCAATAAATACCATATCATATTCTTCATTTAATGTCGGAAGAATTTCTACAGCATCACCCTCTATGATATTTATTTTATTTTCTACCTCTGCTCTTTTTATATTTTCTTTTGCTTCTTTTACTCTTTCTTCATCTCTTTCTATTGTGTCAATTTTGCCATTTTCTTGTAAAAATTCAGAAAAACAAATTGCTGAATATCCAACTGCAGTACCAATCTCTAATATTTTTAGAGGTTTATTTTTTGTTAGTTCTTCTTCTATCACTTGTAAAGTGTCATCCATTATGATTGGTATATGAGCTTCCAATGCTTTTTTCTTTATTTTTTCTAGTTCTCTAGTATTCAACTATATTTCCTCCTTTTGCTTTTATAAAACAAACACTGTTATAACAACAGTGTTTGTTCTACAGATTAGTATTATTTTCTTCTAGCTTCTCTTTCACGAGTCTTACTGTCTAATATTTTCTTTCTTAATCTAATATTTTTTGGTGTTACTTCAACTAGTTCGTCATCTTGTATGAATTCAATTGCTTTTTCTAAAGATAACTGAATTGGTGGAACTAGTCTTAGTGCATCATCAGAGCCAGATGCTCTTGTGTTAGTTAAATGTTTTTCTTTACATACATTTATTGAAATATCTTCATTTCTTGAATTTATTCCAACTATCATTCCTTCATATACTTCTACACCAGGTCCAATGAATAATTCTCCTCTTTCTTGTGCATTGTATAATCCATATGTTACTGATGTTCCTTGTTCAAATGCAACTAGCACTCCTCTAGTTCTTGATTGTATATCTCCTTTATATGGCTCATATGAATCAAATATGCTATTCATTGTACCTTCGCCTTTAGTATCTGTTAAGAATTCTGTTCTATATCCAATTATTCCTCTTGCAGGAATTTTGAATTCTACTTTTGTATGTCCAGGCTCAGCAGGTTCCATATTTATCATTTCTGCTTTTCTTCTACCAAGTTTTTCTATAACATTTCCTATAGAATCATCTGGTACATTTACAACTAATCTTTCTATAGGTTCGCATTTTACTCCGTCAATTTCTTTATATATAACCTTTGGACGAGAAACTAGAAGTTCAAATCCTTCTCTTCTCATATTTTCTATTAATACAGACAAGTGTAACTCTCCACGACCACATACTTCAAAACTATCAGCTGAATCTGTTTCTTTTACTCTTAAGCTTACATTTCTCTCTAATTCTTTAATTAATCTGTCTCTAATATGTCTTGAAGTTACAAATTGTCCTTCTCTACCTGCAAATGGCCCATTGTTTACACTAAATTTCATAGATACTGTTGGTTCATCTATATCAACAAATGGTATTTTTTCTGGGTTATTTATGTCACAAATTGTATCTCCTATATTTATATTTGCAATTCCAGAAACGCAAACAATATCTCCTGCAGCTACAGATTCTGTTTCAACTCTTTTTAATCCTTCATAAGTAAATAATTTTGCAAGTTTTCCATTTTCTGTTTTATCTTGTTTACAAACAGCAACATTCATTCCAGAATTAATTGTTCCTCTTTCTACTCTTCCTATTGCCATTCTTCCTAGGTAATCATCATAATCTATATTAGATACAAGCATTTGCATAGTGCCTTCTATTTCGCATTTTGGTGGCTCTATATTTGAAATAATTGTATCAAATATACAATTTACATTATCACTTTCGTCTTCCAAATGCATTTTTGCAATTCCATTTTTGGCTGATGCATATATAACTGGGAAATCTAATTGCTCATCATTTGCATCAAGCTCTATAAATAGCTCTAATACTTTATCTACGACTTTAAGAGGTTCTGCTCCTGGTCTATCTATTTTATTTATTATTACTATTGGTTTTAAGTTTAATGCTAATGATTTTTTAAGCACTTCTCTTGTTTGAGGCATTGGTCCTTCAAACGCATCAACTAAAAGAAGAACTCCGTCAACCATTTTTAAAACTCTTTCAACTTCTCCACCAAAGTCTGCATGTCCTGGAGTATCAACTATATTTATTTTTACACCATTGTACATAACAGATGTATTTTTAGCTAAAATTGTAATTCCTCTTTCTTTTTCTATGTCATTTGAATCCATTACTCTTTCGTCAACTTGCTCATTTGCTCTAAAAACATGGCTTTGTTTTAAAAGAGCATCAACTAATGTTGTTTTCCCATGGTCAACATGGGCAATTATTGCTACATTCCTTATTTTCTCGTTATTCATTGTTTATTACTCCTATTCCTTTTTATTTTATTGAGATTCTTATCACTATTTAATGTTTTGTGTGTTTTATCTAGGCAATATGTATGTTTTAAATTTTGTATGAGTGCTTAAGGTGGGGACCAACATCGTACAAACTGTCAAACGAAGTTTGTACAGTTTGTACGATGTTGGGGGCCGAAAACAAATATTTACAACATACATATTGCCTAGATTTTATTCAAGACCTTTAAATAGTCACTATTTATCTAAACAATCCACTACTCATTATACTCTAATCTTCTTTCTTTGTCAACATAACTATATTGTCCATAATAATCTCTGTTGCTTCATCTAGTTTGTCTTTTTGATTCTTATATTTGCTTAAATCTATTGGCTCTCCATAATTGATATATACTTTACTGAATAGTTTGAAAGTCCCGTGTATTCCCACAGGAATGACTTTTACATTTGATTTAATTGCCATAAAAGCTGCTCCGTTTTTAGCTTTCATGTTTTTCTCCATTCCTTTTCTTGTTCCTTCTGGGAAAATTCCAAGAAGTTCGCCATTTTTTAGTACTTTTAAGCATCTTTTCATTGCTTCAATATCTTGCATATCACGCTTGATTGGAATTGCATCAAAAAGATGTCCTAACCAAAACAAGATTCCATGTGTAAATAAATCTTCTTTTGCTACAAAGTTTACCTTTCTTTTGTTAAATAGCACTATTGCAGCAGCATCCAAATAATTTATGTGATTACTACATAAAATATATGAGCCTTCTTCTGGTACTTTTCCAGAGATTTTTACTCTAAATGCAATTCTATATGCAGTACTTAAAACCCATTTAACTATTCTTCTTACAAATTTTTTCCAAGGTGTTTCTTTACGAACTTTATATATTTTTTCTTGCATTTTTATATCTTTTTTCTTTTTTTCTATAATTTGAATTATTTCATTTACTACTTCTTTTATTGTCATGCTTGTACTATCGATTACTTCCGCATCTTTAGCCACTTTTAGAGCTCCAATTTCTTTACTTCTGTCGTTTTCGTCTCTCTTTTTGATATTTTCTAAAATTTCAACATATGACATTTCTATTCCTTTTTCTCTATTTTGTAAGAATCTTCTTTTAGCTCTCTCTTCTAAATCCGCATCTAAATATATTTTTACATCTGCAGCTGGAAATACATATGTTCCAATGTCTCTACCTTCCATTATTACATTTTTTCCTTCTGCCATTTTTCTTTGCAAGTCTACCATTTTTAATCTTACTTCTTTTATACTTGAAACTTGAGATACAAGTTCAGAAACTTCTTTGCTTCTTATTTCTTTTGTAACATCTTTTCCGTCTAAAAGTACAACTTGCTCTCCATTTTGAGTGTTTAAATCTATGTTGATATTGTCTAATAATTTTTTTATTTTTTCCAATTCATCAATTTTTATTCCTTGATTAAGCATGGCGAGTGTAACACATCTATATGTTGCACCTGTGTCTATATTCACTAATTTTAATTTTTTAGATAATATTTTTGTAACTGTTCCCTTTCCTGTACCAGCTGGTCCGTCAATCGCTACTATAAATGACATTTTTCCTCCATTCTAACAATAAATATTCTTTACTTCGTTTGCTGATCCGGCATATGAATTCCTTTAGCAAGTACAGATACTTCTTGAACATTCATTGTTGTTAATCTTTCTATTTCTTTTTTTACTTTTTGTTTAAAATCTCTTAACACATTAACTATATTATATCCAAATATTACATAAACCTCTACATAAATATTGGTAGCACCTACAGAATTCTCTACCCTAACTCTTGAGACTCTATGAATTCCTTCGGTTTTTTTGGCTATGTATTCTATTATTTGTCTAAAAACAGTATCAGAAATTGTAAATTTACCAAGATAGCTAAATGTTGGTCTTATTATTGATTTTTCTGAAATATATGGTGTATCATTTCTTCGGTATTTAAATATTTGAAGTGGATCTAAAATGTATCCAGCAAAATCTCTTTTTATTTCAAAAGTTGGCACTGGAATAACATGTTTTCCCTCTGTTGTTCTTATTCTTCTTGCTGTTTCCATTTCGGTTTCTGTTGCCACTTCATTTATGTATATAGTTTTTTCTGGCTTCGGCAGTCCCAGATTCTCGGTTATTTTTTCTATCATGCCGTCAGATGTTCCCAGAATCAATATTGATTCTGGTTTGATTTTCTTTAGAGCTTCTCTCATTTCTTCTCTATCTTTTTTATCTATGAAGATAGCCTTTTTTACAGTTTCTATTTTTGTAGGAGCTTTTTTTGCAGAATTACCAGCCACCACATCATTTTCATTGATTAAAAGACCGTCATCTATTATATAGTGTATATTATTTTCGCTTGCTACCATTTGTGCCCTATAGCTTTTTCCTGTACCCGACGGGCCAACAAAAGCATACACTTTTATTTTATCATTCATCTATTATTCAATCCTTTCTTGCATTTTTGTGATTGTCTCACTTTTTTAGTTGTGCGAAAAGCCTCGACTTTACCTTGATGTTTCAGTATTTTAAAGATTTCTTTGCACTCTATTAAAATATTTTTTCTCAATGGTTCAAAGCCTAATTATTAACTTCTATTAAACACAAAGTATAGTGTTCTCCACGATAGCTGGTTGTAAATTCTTGTATTTCGTCTAAATCATATATTATCTGAAAATTATATGTTTTAAAACTTTTTTCCCTTCAATATTATAGCATGCTAGCAATAAAAAGTCATTAATTATTTAAAATTTTGTATAAAAAATTGGTAACAACAAAAAACACTAAAATGCTTTTACACATTCTAGTGTTTTTGTTATTATCTATTTTACGCAACATCTTTAATTTTAACATTTCTAACATGCTCAATTTTATCCCAACTTGTATCACGCTTGAATAAGCATTTAAAGTTTATTACAAGCCATGAGCCTAAGAATAATGGATAGCATAATAATCCCTTAAGCATTGGTCTTATTGGCTTTTTGTCCAATATCATAATAAGAATTGCTGTAAATATTGGTAAAAGGAATGTTGGTATTAAATATCTTAAGCAGTTTATTATTAAATCTGTCGCAGTCATTCCATTTGCAGCAAACATTACAAAGTTTAGGCATAATAGAATCAATGTTAATACAAACATTGGCATTGTACCAAGAATATATAAAAGTCCGTCAAAATTCATAAGTGTTTTGTTCTCTTTTACAGCTGCTGCCAAAGGTTTTGTATATTGAGCTAAACATTGTATGTGTCCCACAGTCCACCTTGTTCTCTGCTTCCATGATTGCTTAAATCCAACTGGTTGTTCATCATAAACTATAGCATCTGTAGCCCAGCCCAATCTTTTTCCTTTAATTATTCTCTTAAGTGAAAATTCTATATCCTCTGTTAAAGTTTGTGTGTTCCAACCTTCTGGTTTTACCACATCAAATTTAACCATAAACCCAGTACCGTTTATTAGAGGAGATAGTCCTAAATTATATCTTGCCAAATGGTAAAATCTATTCATTGTCCAATAGAAAAGTGCGTATCCGGCAGATACCCAGCTATCTGTAGGGTTCTTTATATCTCTATATCCCTGAACTACTTCTTCACCTTGGCATAGTTTTTTATTCATTGCTTTCAAAAAGTTTTTATCAACTATATTATCAGCATCAAATATACAAAACGCATCATATGGTGCATCTTCTTCTATTTTTTGACTCAAAAACCATTGTAATGCATATCCTTTTGTTTTATGCTCTTCATCAAATCTTTCCATTACAATAGCACCCATATTTCTTGCTATTTCTGCAGTTCTGTCTGTACAGTTATCAGCAATAACATATATATCATAATGGTCTTTTGGATAATCCTGTTTTTTTAGACTATCTATAAGAGCCTCGATAACATTTTCTTCATTATGCGCAGGGATTATTGCCATAAATTTATTTGTCTTTTCTTCCAATATTGGTTTATCTTTTAATTTTACTAATGAACATATACTTATTATTAATTGATAACCCCAAAATATAGTTAATAACCATACAAGCGCTTGTTGGATCATATATAAATATTCCATATCATTCTCCTTTATTATTTATACTATATTATGCACTTTAATTAGGTTTGTATTACTTTTATTTTGTTTTATATTCACACATTATATATTATACTATTATATTACAAATTTTGCAATATTTTTTTGTAAATTGTGTGTATTTTATGTAAAGTTGTTCTAACTTATTCAAAAATATTTCCCACACTAATTTTATTTCCTCTTAGAAAATCGCCTGAAGTCATTCTTCTAGCATTTTCTCCTTGCATTTCTAATACTTTTATGTTTCCCTCTTTTGCTTTTATATATAACCCTTTTTTCGAATCAGAAAATAATACAGTTCCTGGCTCAACTCTTTTTACTTTATATTGGTATTCTTTAATTTCAGGAAATTCCGCTTCTAAAGCCTCATCACTTATCTTTTCAACTCTCCAAAACTTTATCTTTTTTCCATTAAGAAAACTATATGCTCCCATGATTGGATTTAATCCTCTTACTAAATTTTTGATTTCTTCTGCGGTTTTATTCTGCCAATCTATTTTTGCCATTTCCTTGCTAAGCATTGGAGCAAGAGTGAAATCTTCACCCTGTTTTTCTCGTGGTGCTTTTCCTTCTTCAATAAGCTTAAGAGTTTTAACTAACAAATTTCCACCCATTTCAGCTAATCTATCCCATAACTCTCCTGTTGTTTCGTTTTCGCCGATTTCAGTTTCTTCTTTTAAAATCATATCTCCTGTGTCCATGCCTACATCCATATACATAGTAGTTATACCCGTTTTTTTATCTCCATTTAATACCGCCCATTGTATTGGAGCAGCACCTCTATATTGAGGAAGTAAAGAACCATGTACATTAATGCAACCCAATCTTGGTATATCTAGTAGTTCTTTAGGAAGTATTTTTCCATATGCAACCACACATATAACATCTGGATTCATGCTTCTTATTTCATTTATAAATTCATCATTTTTTCTAACCTTAATTGGTTGAAGCACTTTCAAGCCTTTCTCTGTAGCAAATTGTTTTACAGGTGTTGGAATCATTTTCATTCCTCTTCCCTTTGGCTTATCCGGATTTGTAACAACTGCTTCTATTTCATATCCTGCTTCATACACTTTCTCAAGTGATTTTTGTGCAAAGTCCGGTGTTCCCATAAATACAATTTTTAGCATTTTGTGCCTCCTTTCTGCAAAATCTCACTATATTTAATTTTGTGCAGGCTCCACATATTCTAAAGTTCCCGGAATCATATTATCTATAAATAAAATTCCGTCTAAATGGTCAACTTCATGGCAAATAGCTTGTGCTAACAAACCTTTTGCTTTGATTTTTACTTTTTCTCCATTTTCATCAAGAGCTTCTGCCACAATCTCTTCTGGTCTAATCATTTTTGCGTATTGATTTGGGAAGCTTAAGCATCCTTCTTCCACTTCTTGTTTACCTTTAGTCTTTAAAATTTTAGGATTTACAAGTTTCAAAGGCTTATTTCCGTCATATAAATCAATTACAATCACTCTTTTTAAAATTCCAACTTGTGGAGCAGCTAAACCAACACCATTATATTTATGCATAGTTTCAAGCATGTCATCTAATAGCTCTCTTATTTTATCATCTACTACTTCAACTTCTCTGGATTTTTTTCTTAGAATTTCATCTCCATTTTCTCTTATTTGTCTTATCGCCATTTCTTCTTCCCTCCTTCTATTATTTTATACTGCTTAAGCTATGTTTTGTGAATTATTAGTATTGCACTTTTTTTGTTTTTATCAAGACCTGTCCCCTAACGACAAGTTTGTCGTTTTAAGGCCTGTCCCCTAACGACAAGTTTGTCGTTTCAAGGCCTGTCCCCTAGCGACAACTTTGTCGTTTTAAGGCCTGTCCCTATAACGACATCATGTTGTTTGGGTTTAGGTCTATTGTTATTCTTGTGTTTTTTGATTTTAGCTCATAGTATTTTTTTATTGTGTCATTCATTAGTTCTATTATGTCATCTGTGAATTTGCATTTTATTAGTATTCTCCACCTATATTTATTTTTTATTTTATCTATTGGAGAAGGTAATGCCTTATATAGTATTATACCTATATTTTCATTTATTACCCTATTTTTTAAATATTCATGTATTTTTTCTGCTGCGAACATTACTTCTTTTTCATTATTTGAAGTGAATCCAATTAATATTATATCGCAAAATGGCGGATATTTCAATTGTTTTCTTAAGGCAATTTCTGTATTGTAGAACAAATTGTAGTCTTGTTTTTTTGCACACTCTATACTAAAGTTATCTGGATTATATGTTTGAATTATTACTTTTCCTTTTTCTTTTTCTCTTCCTGCTCTTCCGTGCTACTTGTGTTAATATTTGAAATGTTTTTTCATTTGCTCTAAAGTCATCAATGTTTAAACTCCCGTCTGCTGCGATTACACCTACCAAGGTCACATTTGGGAAATGATGCCCTTTTACAACCATTTGAGTTCCTATTAATATATCAATGTTTTCATTTCTAAATTTATCTAAGATTTGCTCATGTGAATTTTTTTTGCTTACCGTATCTATATCCATTCTAATTGTGCTTGCATTTGGAAATAGTTTATTTATTTCATATTCTAGTTTTTGTGTTCCTGTGCCAAAATATCTTATTTGATTACTTCCACATTCCGGACATTTTGTAACTAATTTTTCTTCATAACCACAATAATGACATTTTAACCTATTTTTATTAGAATGATATGTTAAATTTATATTACAATTCTTACATTTTACTGTATATCCACAATTTCTACACATTACAAATGTAGAGAATCCTCTTCTATTTAAATATAGAATAGTTTGTTTTTTGTTTTGCAGATTTTTTTCTATTTCTGCATATAACCTTGCACTAATCATAGATTTGTTTCCATTAGCTAGCTCTTCTCTTAAGTCTACAATTTCTATATTTGGCATTGAAGCTTCATTTGCTCTTTCGCTTAATTCCAAAAGCATAATTTCTTCTTTTTTAGCTCTATAGAAAGTATCCATATCTGGAGTAGCACTTCCAAGAACTAACGGAATATTATATTCTTTACACATAAATCTAGCTACTTCTTTTGCATCATATCTAGGTGTCATTTCAGATTTGTATGAACTATCATGCTCTTCATCAATTATAACAACTCCTAAATTTTTAACTGGTGCAAATATCGCAGAACGAGCTCCTATTATTATTCTTGCTTTTCCTTTATTGATTTTTTGCCATTGGTCATATCTTTCTCCTATTGACAGTTTGCTATGTAGCACTGCTATTTCTTCTTTACCAAATCTTGCAATAAATCTATTTACCGTTTGTGGTGTTAAAGAAATTTCTGGCACTAAAAGGATGCTTGATTTTCCCTCTTTTAATGCTTTCTCTATGAGCTGTAAATAT
Organism: uncultured Clostridia bacterium; assembly: GCA_944393165.1. The sequence goes on along the minus strand of CALXZF010000078.1, from coordinate 2,095 downwards.
ACTTCTGTTTTTCCGTGAACCTGTTACTCCAAAAAGTAGAAATTCTGAAAAAAGCATATCATCCATAGAATTACAAATTGAATCAAATGCTTTTTGTTGTTCAGTTGTTAATTGCAATTTTTCAGTTCTTTGTATGTCTTTAAACTCAAAAGGATCTCTTTCGACTTTTTTCTCTATGACTTCTAAATATCCATTTTTGCATAAAGTATTTACAACTGCTCTTGAACTGTCTGCAAACATTTCTATATCAGATACTAGAGAATCCCCATTTTCTATTATAAATCTTAAAGTTCGTATCTGCTTATCTGTCTTAATTTTTCCAGTCTCTATATCAAACTCTATTTCCTCTGCATCTTTTTTTAGAGTTATAAAATTCACATTCTTATCTTTTACTCTATTAGAATTAGCTTTAGCAGATGTTCCAGGGGGAAGCATTAGTTTCAAACAATCAGCCAAATTGCAAAAATATCTCTTAGACATCCACTTAGCCATTTTTATTTTGTTTTCATCTAAGTACTTTTCTTGTACTTTGGCAATTTCTTTAACTTCATAATCTGTACTTTCTTTGATATTTACAACAAATCCTTCTTCTAGAGTTTTCATTCTGCCAAATGGCACTAGCACTCTTGCTCCAATTAACTCTTCGCTATTTTCCATATATTCATCAGGAATTTTATAATCAAATACTCTATCTAAATTTTTTACATTACTCTGTATTACAACTTCTGCAATCATCTTTATCTCCACTATTCTTTATGTTCGGTTTAATATTTACTCATATTTTTATATTCTGCATACATAATTTTTATTTTCGGCTATCAAATGTAGTATATCAAAAATTAAGTAAGTGGTCAATGAGTCGTATTTAAAACCACAAGTAGATCGCGTATAATATCGAAAAACTTGTGGTTTTAAAACATCATGTTTTTAATTTAAATTTCATTATTAATACCTTTAAATTTTAGCTTTTGAATATACAATTTTATAACATTATATGTCTATTCTTTTTCTACTATACTGCCTATCTCTTTTGCATATATACGACCTTTTTCTACAAGGTCTTTATAATAGTTTAATATACTATGGTCATCACTTGCTGGTACAATCATTTTTCCTATATTTCCAGAGCAATAAATTATACAATGTAAACCTTCCGTAGTAGTAAAATTATTTGTATTTATTTCCAATACTTCTATGTCTTTGAAGTTATATCCTCCCAAGAAACTAAGAACCTTGTTATCTGCATTTATTACTACTTTTTTCATAGTGTTATTTCGTTCATCAAAGGCTCCCATATAAACATATTGCGTGCTTTCTGGTATTTCTAATCCTGTCATTCCAACATCAAAGAATGCCCAAGGTTCTACTGTTTCTACCCCATTTGGAATAATAACATCTCCTGCATTTCTTCCTGCATATGAGTTTATTACTGTTCTATCTTCTTCTCCTGTATCTGTTCTTCCATATATTATTTTTTCTAAGTTATTTTGAGTAAATGCTGCATATTCCATTGTTGTTACCGTATTGGGAATATTTATCTCGGTAGCTTGGTTATTCACAAATGCTCTGTTACCTATAAAAGTTACTCCTTCTGGTATATTAATACTCTTAATCTTATTATCATTAAATGTAAGCCTTTCTATTCTTTTTAAATTTTTAGATAATTTCAATTCTTCTATTTCATTTCCATAAAAGGCTCTGTCAGATATTTGGGTTACTGAATCTGGTATAATTAATCTTTTTATTTTATTACCATTAAATGCATCTCTACCTATTGTTGTCAATGATGTTGGTAGATTTATTTGTTCTAAGCTTGAGTTATTAAAACTGTTTGTTCCAATTATTGTTACCGTGTTTGGAATATCTACACTCTTAAATATTACATTATTTGATATTTGTCCTCCTTCTACCGTGCCTTCCGAAGAGCCTATTTTGTTATCTCTTTGTATTACTGTAACCACCTTACCGTCTATTGTATCTGGTATTTTTAAGCTTGTTTCGTTTCCAAGATATTCGTATATTCTTATTGTTCCGTCGTCTAATTCTGTCCACCTAAAGTCTTCTGCAGGTGCTGGCTCTTGATATTCTGCATCTA
>CALXZF010000077.1 GCA_944393165.1 uncultured Clostridia bacterium | reverse complement strand
AAAGCAAGTAATTTTTCAGCAGAAGTTTTATATCAAAAACTATACTTAACATATATAAAAATACCTTTTATTAAAAGATATATATTAAAAGTAAGAAGAAAACTAGAAATTATAAATATAGATGATGAATATAACACAAGAAAAGGCTCAGCAAAAATCCTAACTAAAGCACTGGTTATATTAGTACCAATAGTAATTTTAACAATAATATTTACACATACAAACTATTTATTAATGTTTATATTATTAATATTTGAATTATTCATGGTAGATACATTTATTGATGGTTCAGTAGACAAAATAGATGATAAATTATTAAAAGAACAAATAGATTTTTTCTCAGAAATAAGACATGCTTATCATGAATATAACATGGTAGAAGAAGCAATTTATCAAGTTTCACAAGATGACGAAATGAATGTATCAAGACAAGGTGAAAAAATTTATGAAATATTAATTTCAGATGATCCAGAAACAGAGCTTGAAAAATATTATGATATAGCACCAAATAGTTTCTTAAAAGAATTTGCGGGTATATCATATTTAACAAAAGAATTTGGAGATAGAAAAGTAGATGGTGCATCTCTATATTTAAAAAATGTAAATAATATAACACAAGAAATGCAATTAGAGATTTTAAAAAGAGATAAACTAAACTATGTATTCCAAAGTTTATCAGTAATTTCAATTGCACCAGTACTTTTATTAGAACCACTTAAAAACTGGGCAATAGGAAACTTTTCATTTACATCAAGCTGGTATCTTGGAAAACCAGGTATGATAGTACAAATATTAATATTATTAATAACATTTATATCATACATATTAGTTAGAAAATTAAAAGATAATGGATCAACAAACATAAATACAAAAGACACAGAAAATCCTTGGCAAGCAAGATTATATAAACATAAACCAGTAAAATTTGTAGTTGATTTATTTATACCAAAAGAAGGAACAAAAGAGTATAGAAAAGTAAAACAATTATTAAAAGATGCAGCTTCTTCCTTAAAAATGGAATGGCTGTATGTAAACAGAATAATGCTTGCAATAGTAACATGTATTGTATCAATAGTCTTATTTGTACAATTACATAATGTTGCAGTAGATTATATCTATGAAGAACCAACAACAGATTATGACATAATGCGGTGGGCTAGATGAAAAAGACGAAGCAGAAGCAATGGAAGTTACAGAAAATGATAATATAATTCTAGACCAGTTTAGAGGAAATTTAAATGTCACAGATGCGGAACTAACAAGAGCTGTTACAAGATTAGACTATTATGAAGATGCATCAGAAGAAGAAATAACAGTTGTTGTAGAAAGAATAAAAGAAAAATTAGCAGTAATAAATTCAGAATATTTACAATGGTTTGAAATATTACTTTCATTTGTATTTGCAGTAATTGCATATATGGCACCAATTTGGATTTTGATGTTCCAAGTAAAAATGAGACAATTAGAAATGGAAGATGAAGTAATGCAATTCCAAACAATCATACTTATGCTTATGAGAATTGAAAGGGTAAATGTTGAAATTATCCTAGAATGGTTAGAAAGATATTCAAATATATTTAAAGCGCCAATTACAAAATGTGTTAACAACTATGAAGCAGGAGCATGGGAAGCTTTAGAGCAAATGAAAGAAGATGTAAGCTATCAACCTTTAATTAGAATAATTGAAAGTATGCAAGCAGCAGTTGAAAAAATACCAATTACAGATGCTTTTGACGAATTAGATTCAGAAAGAGAATACTATAGAGAAAAGAGAAAAGAATCAAATGAAAGACTAATTAGTAGAAAAGGTCTAATTGGAAAAGTAATAGGATTTGCACCTATGGTATGTATGTTTGTAGGATATTTGATTATACCACTAGTATTTGTTGGACTAACAAGTATGGCTTCATCAATGAGTTCATTAACTTCACAATAAACTAAGCAAAATAAGGAGGACAAAAGATGGAAAATGCATCAAAAGCACTTATAATAGCTGGAAGTGTATTAATTGCACTTATAATAATTGGAGCCTTAATATTAATGTTTAGTAACTTAACAGCATATCAAAGAAATAATACACAAACTACAAGAGAAGCACAAATTGTAGAATTTAATAGAGATTATGAAACTTTTGACAGAGATGGTGTAAGAGGAAGTGAATTATATTCTTTATTAAATAAAGTAATTGACTATAACAGAAGAAAAACAACAGAAGGAACTGCTTGGGCTGACCAAGGAAAAGATATCAATTATGAAGCAATGGAAATAAAATTTTCATTAGACAAAGTTTCAAATAATTTAATTGCAGATAATAGCAAAGGAAAATTGTTAATTAAAAATAATAGTTATACAGTAAACAAAAGTAATAATTCATTTGAAAACTCTATAAAAAATGAAATAGATAGATTAGAAAATACATATGGACAAGATTCATTAACAAATTTAACAACAAATTTAACAGCTATATTTATAAGTGATAGATCACAACAAAGCGAAAAAGAAAAAGCTGTAAGAGACTTTAATGTAGCATCAAAAAAATTAGACATATCTAGTTTTGATGAAATAGATGAAGACAGTACCATAAGAGAAGATGTATATAAATATTATGAATATATACAATTTAAAAGAGCATACTTTAATTGTACAAATGTAAAATATAACAGCAAAACAGGTAGAATTATATCAATGGAATTTGAAGCAACAGGTAAATTAAATTAATTAGGAGTAAAAAATATGGAGAATGCATCAAAAGCATTAATTATGGCAGCAGGTGTTTTAATAGGAATTTTAATATTATCACTAGCTGTATATTTAATTGCAAGTTTTGGTTCAACTTCTGCAGAAATTCATAGACAAAAAGAAGCAGACCAAACCAATGAATTTAATACTCAATTTACAAAATATCAAGGTAGTGATGATGTAACTATACATACAATAGTTAGCTTAGCAAATATTGCTACACAAAATAATGTTGATTACGAATTACCTAGAGAAACAGGAATAATAAATGATAACAATTATTCAAAATTTTATGTACAAATAGTATTTGATAATAAACCAATAGAAGGAGGATATAATTCTCCATCAACTATAGATTATAATACACTTATAAAAAATGACACTCAGGGGATTACTTCATCTAATCAATCTTTAAAAAAATATGATTGTAAGGTATTTGTAAGTAATAGTACAAAAAGAGTGTATAAAGTTGTATTTAACGAAAAGTAGAGGTAAAAATGAAAAAATTAGCTATAATATTTTTTATAGGGGTTGTTTTAATAGTAGGAATCTCATATATGTATTTAAACTATAAATCAAGCTATTATGAAGCAAAAAAAGAAAATAATCAATTTGAAAGTTACTTAAATCAAGAGTTTTATGGAGCAGAAGTAGTAACTTTAATAAATAAAGCATATGACAATAATTTAACATCTAAAGTAGAAAAAGATAATAAAGGAAATTTTATAGAAAATGAAGAAAATTCTATTAAAATAGATTTAAAAATGACAGATGTAGATGAAACATTTAATATGGAAAAGCTTTATTTAGGTGGAATGGACAATTTTATAAAATTCTATAACAATATAAAATTTAAATGCACAAAAATAGATTATCATAAAAAAACAGGTAAAATTAGATATATGCTAATAGAACAAATTACAGAGTAAATTGTATTAAGTTATTAATATTTTAAATTTATATAAACAAAAGTAAAAATAAGGAGGAAAAAGTTATGGAGAATGCATCAAAAGCATTAATTATCGCAGGAGCAATACTTCTTGCAATTTTAATCATATCATTAGGAATAATGATATATAACCAAGCAGCAGGAGTTGTAAATAATAACTCAATGACAGAAGCAGAGGTAAATTCATTTAACCAAAAATTTGAACAATATATAGGA
>CALXZF010000076.1 GCA_944393165.1 uncultured Clostridia bacterium | reverse complement strand
ATTGTCAATATCGATTTCCATATACTCTACAAGTTTTCTTATCATTTCCGTTAAGTCGGTCTGCATACCTATTTTTAACATTTCAGTTTGCATTGATGAACATAAACCAGAGTTTTCAAATGGCTCTATCCAAGAAGCACCTATTAAGATATTGTTTATTGCCGTTTCTATAATTGATAATAATACATAGTTTTTGGCGACTGATTTACTTACTTCCAGAGCATCCTGAATTCTCATACCATTTTCAAGGTTTAAAAGCATAGCTCTCATAAATCTTGAGAAATCCATTGCAAATATAAGTTTTCCAAATACAGGTGCTTTATATTTAAAGTAATGGAAATTATATTTTCCTTTTGGAGTATTTACATATGCAAATACAGCACCTACAATTGCTGCAATCATTATTACAGGAATATACCATACACGCATTAATCCATTACAGAAATCCACGAACCATAGTGTTATTTCTGGAAGTGTCTGAGTTGTACCTGATGCTTCAAAAGCCTCTTGTATTAGTGGAATGATGTATGCAACACCAAATATTAAAAGACCTATTATTGCAACCAGTTGTAGTACATTTGGAATTATAATTTTTCTAATTCTTGAGCTATTGTTATCCACATCTTCAAGATATTTAACAGCTTGTTCTAGCGAATTTGTAAGAGATCCTGATAATTCTCCAACTTTTATCATATTTATATATATATATGGAAATATATTTGAGTAATATTCCATTGTTGTATACATATACTCTCCAGATTCAACACCTGCTAATATATCTTGTAAAACTCCTCTTAAAGAAAGATTTTCAGTACTGTCTATAATTGTACTTAGTGCATGAATGTTATTAAAGTTTGCTTTTTTTTTTATATATAAATTTTGTGTAAATACTATAACATCTCTTGTAGTTATCTTTTCTTCTCTTGCAAGAGCAATATTTACTCTTTCTTTTAATGTAGGTTTTGCAAGTTGTCTACCCCTCATTATATTAGCTGAATCCGCTTGTTTCATTATGTCGTCTATATCCATCATGTTTCTTCTATTTACTTTATTCTTTTTTGACCTGTATGCAACTTGTACAATGCTTATAGGCAATAAGTCATTACTTTTTAATTTTTTTATTAGAGTATTTTTGTTTACATCTTCTACCCTATTTCGCACGATTTGCCCTTTTGATGTAACAGCCCTATATATATATTCTGGCATTTTTTCCTCCTTTCTAGCGTTTTTCTTTTATTGATTTAATTTGTTTTCTTTATCTCTTTTGATTTTTAATTGCATTATTGTTCTGTTTAATGTTTCAATATTTTTCTCTTCTATTTGAGCTTTTGCTTGATCTAATGTTATTACATCATTCACAAATAGCTCTGCTATTGAGTTTATTAAACCTATACTTCCTTTTTCTAGGTTACTTTGAATTGCATCTTCAATTTCTGATACACTTATTTTATCTTTTCTAATTATACCAGAAACAATATTATCTACAACCATTACTTCTGGAACTAGTACTAGTTCTCCTGTTTTTGAAGGTAACAATCTCTGTGAAATAACTAATTTCAATAGTGAAGATATTAAGTATTTTATAGTTTGTTGGTCTCTTACTTCATAAAAGTTTACCATTCTATCTATTGTTTCTGCACAAGATTTTGTATGAAGAGTTCCTATAACTAAATGTCCAGATTCTGCAGTCTCTATAGCTGCTTCCATTGTTTCTCTATCTCTTATCTCACCTATTACTAATATATCACAGTCTTCTCTTAATGAGTTCTTAACACCGTCACTGTAAGTTAAACAATCTCTTCCTGCTCCTATTTCTTTTTGAACTATAATTGATTTTTTACTAGTGTGCTTATATTCAACAGGATTTTCAAGTGTTAATATTTTCTTATTTTGGTTCTCATTTATTTCATTAATTAAAGCATTTAATGTTGTTGTTTTACCTGAGTTTGTTTTACCTGTAACTAGCATTAATCCTTGAGGTTGATATGTCATTCTTCTAACTATATCTGGTACTCTTAAGTCTTCATCTTTTGGTAATTCATTTTTTATAAGTCTCATTGTTAGAATTGGAATTTCGTTTGCTAGTGATATATTTACTCTTAAACGAATACCTTCAAATTCAAATGAAGTATCTAATTTTTTTGTTTCTTTAAAAACTTTATCCTTGTCCACATTCCCACGAACAAAATAATCATATATTTCATACATATCTTCTTCTGTAAGTGGAGAAGGGCAATCATATTCTACTAAATCTCTTCTTATTCTAAGCATTGGTTTTAAGCCACATATTAAGTGTACATCTGATGCATCTTTCTTTTTAGCTGTATCCAAAACCTTATTAATGTCTATCATTTGTTACCTCCTTATTTTAATATAATGCTAATCTATTGTTTAGCTCACTCAAATTTGTAACACCTTCTAGGATTTTATTTATTCCGTCTACTACCAAAGGAACATATCCATTTTCTAATGCTACTTCTCTAATATCCATTGTAGGTTTGTTGTCTACTATTAAAGCTCTAATTTTGTCATTCAAAACCATTATCTCAAATATACCTATTCTTCCTAGATATCCTGTTTCATTACATTTCTTACAACCTACTGCTTCATATGTTTTTTTGCCGTCCAAATTAAATTGTACATTATATTTTTCTCCGATTTTATTAATGATTTTTTTCTCTTCATCTGTAAAGTCTCTTTCTCTTCTACAGTGTGGGCATAATCTTCTTACTAATCTCTCTGAAACAGATGTTGCAAGTGTACTAGATATATCATAATTTGAAACACCCATTTTTCTTAATCTTGTTATAACTTCTATAGCATCTATTGTATGAATTGTAGATAAAACATAATGTCCTGTTTGTCCAGCTTGCATAGCAATTTCTGCTGTTTCTGTATCTCTTATTTCTCCAACAAGTATAATATCCGGGTCCTGTCTTAATACAGTTCTTAAAGAATCTACAAAATTTATTTTTGGATCTATTTCAATTTGGTTCAATCCATTTATTCTTATTTCAACCGGGTCTTCAATTGTAGTTATATTTATTTCTGGCCTATTTAAATAATCAATTATACTATATAAAGTTGTAGTTTTTCCTTCTCCTGTAGGAGCTGCAATAACTGTTATACTATTCTTTTTATTGAATGCTTTTTTAACTAGATTTTCATCATCAGGGAATCCCAAGTCAAACAAAGAACGCACATCTTCATTCTTTTTTAATAACCTTAAAACGAATTTTTCTCCATATATATTTCTTTGTGAAGACACACGAATGTTATATTCTGGATACATAATAATTCTACCATCTTGAGATTCTTGTTTTTCCTGATGCATATTAGATATTGCCTTTATTCTTCCTGTTATTTGAGCTTGCTTTTCTTTACTTATATTAGCTGCATTAATTAATACACCGTCTATTCTATATCTAACTCTCATTCCTTCTTGCATAGGTTCTATATGAATATCACTTGCTCTTTTTTTTTTTTTTTTTTTTATTACACTATCTATAAATCCAGAAACATCAGCATTTACATCAATATTGGTTGAACTTCCAGTATATGAATTTAAAATAAGGTCAATATTTGTCTCAAATGTAATATATTTTTCCATTATGAGGCCTTTATTTAGAAGCAAAAGTCTTACTGTTTCTACAGCTCTTTTATTTGATGTGTCTGCAAAACAAACTTTTATTTTACCACTAATTTCTTCAAAAGGAATTGCTTTATATTGTTTGGCTATATCCAAAGAAATATAGTCTAGAATATTTAATTTTATATCTGCTTCTCTTAAATAAATTGCTTTTTCTTCTAAAATTTCTCCCATTGCATCTATTAATACATATGGGTCACATACTCTTAGAATATTTAATATATCTCCAATTTTCTTTTTAGGTTCTGCTTTTTGATAGTCTAAGGCTCTTTCAATGTCTTCTTCAGTTACAATCCCTCTTTTTACTAATTCTATTCCCAAAGGTTGTCTTCTTTTAGTCTCCATAGAACTTCTCCTTTCATTAGTTATTATTATTTATTATTGACTTTTTTATAAATTTTATTACCAATATCTTAAAGTAAAATCAATATTTTCTGTCATCGAGTTTGATTCACTTTCCCCTATTTGTATATCAACATTTATAATGTTTTTGATTACTGAATTTACTGTCTCACTTTTTAAGCTAAATCCACAATTCATTACATCTTTTGCAATTTCTACATCATTTCTGTAAATACAATTATTTTCATATTTGTATACCGGTCCGCCTTCAAACTGAATAGTATTACTAGAAACTGTAGCATTATTATAATTTTTTATATCCACCACAAAAAACATTGCAAATTTATTAAATTCATTAACATATTGAGGTGAATCAACTACACTTCCTATGTTTGTATAAAAGTATGTGCTAATAGTAGTTAAAACTCCAATTACTAATGTTAAAACAGATATATATATTACCAAGGTTGTTAAGGTAATACCTCTATCATTCTTTACCTTAATTTTATTCATTTACTATATATACGCTCCTTCCGGAATTTTTACATTTCTTTTATTTTTAATCTTTTAATTGTAATTTCTTCTGTCTCTCCTGCAAGAGTATATGATATTTTTAAGTTTACTATTTTCATAACATCTTCTATATATGTTACTCCCTCACCATAATCAGTTAATTGTAAGTCTACATCAAATCCTGCTGGGATAGAAAATTTTGCTTTATATTGGTCTCCTGTCATTAGCTGTGCATCTTCGTATGATATTTTATCTATGTCTTCTAAGATTTTTACAGCATACACTGTCATCTGTGAGGACAAGTCTGCTCTTATACTATTTTGATATACAGAATACATTAAAGTACCAATAATTCCTACAAATGCAGTAAATATGAGGCATGCAATTACAAGGTCTTGCAATGTAAAGCCTTTTTGCGATTTTAAATTTATTTTAATATTGTTACTTGTACTCATCAAATCACCTATAAAAAATTATATAATTTGTAATTAATAACATAACCATGTTTGCGACACACATGTAAAATCCTATTGGTATTTTTGTGTTTTCTACTTTTACTTTTTTTACGATTTTACTTTTTCTATCACTAAGTTTTTGGATTAGTAATTGTATTGTAATTGCTAAAAGAGTTATTATGACTGTATAAATATATACAGTTTCATATGTATATAAAATCATTAACATTGATAAAAGAAGTACATCTATTGTATAACTATCTTTACCTTTTTTTCTTAAATATCCAATGCTAAATAATAATAATACACATGATAATATTAAATAAATAACATATCTATAGATACTAGTGTCATTTTCTACTATATATAGATATATCATATATAATGTAACACAAATAAAGCCAAACAATAGGACTGGCTTTTCAATTCTAATTCTTTCTTTATCTATTCCTGCAATAATAAAAAGTGTAGCAAAATATAATAATCCCACAATAAAGTACACAAGTGTTTGTGCGCTCAATGTAAATAAGCTAAGTTTAATTGAAACAGCAAATAGAACAAAAACTATTCCTGATAAAATTTCTAATAAGATATATCTTGCTCTTATCTTTTCCTTGCAGTATCTGCATCTTCCTCCTAACAAAGTATAACTAACTATTGGAATCATATCTAAAAAAGTTAATTTATGATTACAATTAGGGCAATATGAACGAGTATGAGTTATATCTTGCCTTAATGGGATTCTATAAACAGCTAAAGTAAAAAAGCTTCCAAATAATGCGCCTATGCAGAATATTAATAAATATAATATATAGTCCATGTGTTCTCCTTATTTTAAAACAGAGGTTATACTTAAAATATAATTACATATTTTAAATTATATTTACTTAGTATAACCTCATTATTATAGTTTAAAGAAATTTTAAACCGTTTAAAACTTTTTTACTAAAATTATGTTGTAGGTAATGCATCTTTTAATATACCGTTGATGTAATGTTCTACATTAGTTATAGATTCTTTTGTGTATTTTGTATCATTTGCATAATAATCTCTAGCATCTTCTGCACGGTTTACTAAACCATTATTACCAAATGCAAATGAAATTGCAACTGTTGCTAAAATTATTAATACTATAATTGTGATAACTAAAGCAACTAATGTAATACCTTTTTGACTTTTTAACATAAAAAATTCCTCCTTTTAATTTTTTTGTATATATTTATTAAATAAATATAACCTTTGTTCATTAATGAATTCTTAAATAATTATTATTATTTAATTCCTTCATTTTCAAAAAATGTTCCTGTTGAATTTTCATCTACTGTGCTTGATCCATTATTTTCATTTGTATTTCCATTGCTGCTTCCATTTCCATTATTATTACTACTACTATTATTATTTCCACTTGTGTTTGTTGTAGTTTCTTCTAGTGCAAATGGATTTGCTTTTCCTTCTGTATAACTTCCGCTTTGTTTATATATATTAAGATCCGAATCTGTAACTTCATATGTTACTTCGACTTTTTCTGTAGCGGCAATAGATTCATCTATTTCATTTTGTACATTTTCAGGTGTCACATATGCTTCTTTTTCTGGCACTACTTTATTAATTGGTATATAATCATAAAATAATATTCCCAAAATTAATATTATCGCAATGCTCAAAAGCAATATTATGAATATTTCTTTCAATACTGATTTTAGCATATTTACCTCCTCATTTATTCTGCAGTTCCTGTTGGTGCTACTGTGCTGTCATCTACTGTTTCTGGTGTTGTTTCCATATTTGCTACAGTATTTGTGTTGTCTGCAGATGTACTTGTATTTGTTGAATCAGCTGTTCCGCCTACTGAAGATGTTGTTGTTTCCAACTTAATCCTTACACCTGTAACATCAAATGTTGCTTGTAAGTTTTCACCACTAGGTAATAAGTGGAAGTTTTCTATTCTAAATGCTAACTCACTGTCGTCTTCCAATGCTGATACAAATTCAATAATTCCTGCATATTGACCAGTAACTGTGAATGCTATATTTTTTACTGATGAATCTCCTGCATTTCCTGCAAGTATATCCATTTTAATGTTTACACCCTCAGTTCTTGCATGTCTACCAACTCTAAGCCAAAGATATTCTATATTGTAAACTTCTTCTGTGCTAGCTTCAGTGATTTCACTTTCTGTACTAACATTAGCTAAGTTGTAGTAGCTTTCTTTGTTTTGTAGTAATGTTTCTACATTTTCATATAGTTCTGAAGTTTTTCCTTGTAAGTCACTTTTTATTTTTCTGTTTGCTTCATTAATGCTACTGTCTAATTCATCATTTAGTTCGATTATTCCTGAGGTGCCTAGTATTTCAAAAGAGCCCATTGAGATTCCTTGAAATATTACGAAATATGCCAGAACAATTAGTAGCACTAGTAAAACTGATATTAAAACTTTTCTCATGGCAAATCCCCCTCTATTACTATCTTAACAAAATCTCCCTGTTTTTCTCCTTGTGAAGATACTACATTTGTTAGAATTCCTTCTTCTTTTAGTTTAGCTTTAAAATATCCTAGTTCATCATAATATCTTGATTGAGCATCTATTACAATATGTCTGTTATCTGATGTAGATGTATTTTCAATTTCTGTTATTTGAACTTCTTGTGGTATAACATCCATGATACTTATTAATAAGTTTGGAATAGAATATTTAAAACTCAAATCATTTTCTATTTTTTCATTTATGTTTCGAAGGTTATCTTCCATTTCTTTATATTCATTTGCTTTATCTTTTACATTATTTATATCATTTTGAGCTGCTGCAATTTGCGTGTCAGTGTAACTGCTTACTTCTTGTGCTTCTGATATTTTATCATTTATTCTGTTTTCTAGATATACTGACAAGCAAGAATATAAAATTGTCAGCATAAGCACACCGGCTGTGCCTCTCAAAAGCCATTTTTCTACTACATCAAATTTTCCTTTTAAGCTAAAATTGAAATTAAACTTTTTGCCCTCTTTATTCTCTTTTTTGCCCAAGCTCATATCAAGTTTTAACCAGTCAGGAAGTTTGTCTCCAAAACTAGGCTTTTTAAAGTTCATGCTTTTTATTCCATATCCTAAGCCTTGCATTGAAATCGCAATTGCTGAGTTAACCTCAATATAATCCTTAATATTTAACTTTATATTTTCTGTAACAAAATATGGTTTTAATACTTCACATTTTTCTGTTTGGAAAAATTCTTGGAAGTATAAATCTATGTTATTTACTACAGACATTGTTCCTGTAATATATATCTTGTCAAATTTAACAGTAGTATTGTTTGTATACTCTTGAACTTTAGTTACTATTTTGTATAATGTTGGCATGATATAGTCCAAGTATTCGTTCTCTTCATCTTGTAATTCTTTACCTTCCATTGTGTATATTGTAGAATTTTTACAAATTTCATATGCTTTAGAATATGAATTTTCTTTGCTAACTATTTTGTCAAGTATTTCTCCTGAACCTTCTTCGTATTTTGCAACATTATATATTTTTTGGTTTATTATAGTTGTTACTGTAGTAGTTTCTTCTATGTTAACAATTATAATATTTTCTTTAGGTTTAATTGCTGCAATATTGGCAATACTAGTACCAATAGGTGTTATAGTTGAAACTTTGTAATCATTAAGTGTCTGTAACATTTTAGTGATTGACGATTTGTTTGAAGTAACATGTATAACTTTTAGTTTATCCTTGTCATCAATTTCGTTAGACAATGCATATCTTGCTTCAAAAGCGTTTTTATTTAACTTTTTATCATAGCAATAAGATTCGAACTCTGTTTCAACAGCTTTTTTCAAATCATTTTTATTTAGCAAGCTAAACATTTCAAAGTAATTATAAGTTTCTTCCGCCAAGTTAACACTTATTGGAATATTATAACTAAAAGTCTCTGAAACTATTTGATTAAGTGCTTCTCCAACTTTATCGTAGAATTTAACACCAAACGATTCAACCTTTAAAAGTTCGCGGTCTTTAGTTACTTTTGCATATTTAATTACATTGTTTTCTATATATAATCCTAAACAGCTAGACATTTTATTCTCCTTCGTATTTATTTGCACCATTATTATATTTTGCAAAATGTAATAAATAATACTTGTATTTTTTTCCTTTTGTTTTTTCTACAATATAATCATAGCTCTTTTATTATTTTATCTTTTTTTGCAAAAAAGTCAATATGAAATATAAGATTTAATATAAATGTAATATTTTTGTAACATTTTTGTAATATTTCCAAAATTTAGGTTGTATTTTTTTGATTTTATTGAAAAGGCTGAGTAATTATTTTTAAGGTTTCAATCCGTATCTTATTACCTAGAGTAGCATTATATATTTTTAATTTTGATTTGAAGACTTAAGGTGGGGACCGACAAGTATACAAACTGTTAAACTGAACATTAGTGAAGTTTTTACAGTTTGTACGCAGTTGGGGGTCAAAAATCAAAATTCAAAATATATAATGCTACTCTAGAATATTATACAGGTTATGAAAAACAACCTTTAAAATAATTACTCTGGCTTAATACTTAAAAACAGTCATTAATTTTGTAAGATAAATTTCATCAATATTTTATTTTGGTAACAAAT
Source organism: uncultured Clostridia bacterium (assembly GCA_944393165.1). The sequence continues at coordinate 23,594 of CALXZF010000076.1, read as the reverse complement.
CAAATCTTTTTTAACCTCTTACAAATGCAAATACTAGTATAATCAATCCAAAGATTACTCTATAAATTGCAAAGCCTTTGAAACTTCCTTTTTGCAAATATTGTAATAACCACTTTATTACAATTATTCCTACTATAAAGCTTGCAAGTATACCAACAAAAAATGGTACACTAAATACAAAATCTTTTATTTTAAAAATAGTAGCCGCAAACACAATAGGAGTTGAAAGCATAAACGAATATCTAGCTGCAGATGTTCTATCTACACCCATTGCTCTACCAGTTGTCATTGTTATTCCAGATCTTGAAACTCCTGGTATAAAAGCTAAACATTGTGATAATCCTATTAAAAAAGTCTGTTTAAAGCTCATATGCTCATAGTCTGTATTTGCTTTTGATTTTTTATCTACAAAGTATAGAATTATACCCATTACAATTAATGCTATAGCAATAATTACAGGTTTCTTTAGGGCATCTCCCACAAAAGTATCTAAAAGAAGGCCTATTATTCCTCCTGGTATTGTTGCAATAACCAAATACCAAAACATTCTTCCTTCTGTTGTTTTTTTCTTTTTTACAACTTGGTTATATCCTCCAACAATAAGCTTAATCCAATCTTTGAAAAAGAATATAATTATAGCTAAGAAGGTTCCAAAATGTAGAGCCACATCAAATCCTTCAAATGCAATGTTAAATTCTGGATTACTAGTCCAGTTTAACAACCATGGTATTATATCTAAGTGCCCAGAACTTGATATTGGTAATAATTCTGTTAATCCTTGTATAATTCCTAAAATTAAAGCTTGTAAAACTGTCATTTGTTTTCATCCTTTCTTGTAATAATATTTTTGATTATATAACTTCTTTTTTATTTATGCAACAAAAAATTTGATTAAAAATTTATTAACTACATTTTTTATATATTTGGCTGCTGTTTTTGGCATTTCTTTGCCCGGAATGCCAGGTGCCAGAACAACTCTTATTCCAAGTTTTTTTGCCCATTCCAAATCTATCCCTCCTGGCTTTGAAGCCAATTCTATAACAAGAGCATTATCTTTTAAGTTTCTAAGTTCTTTTTCATTCAATATAACAGTTGGAACAGTATTGATAACTATATCAAATATTGGTGCAAATGTAGACAGTTCACTGTACTTTAATGGTATGTATCTTTTTTCTCTAATCCATGCCAAATCAGCTTCTTTCCTTGCAGAACAATATACATTTGCTCCTAAAGCTTTAAATCTATCACATAAAATCTTGCCAATTCTGCCAAACCCACAAATTAAAACATTACTTTCATGAATTGTTTCTTCTCTTTTTTCAATAGCAAGCCTAATCGCTCCTTCTACAGTTGGAATTGCATTTAAAATTGTAAGTTCTTCATTCTTTAGTAAATCAATGCAATTTATACTTGTTTCATTAGAAATTCTATCTGGTATCCCTCCTGCAATAAAAGTTTTGCCTTTAAGTAATTCTATTAGAGAATCTATAGTTATTTCATTTGCAGAAAATGGAGCATTAATATTAACATTATCTTTGCTAAATGGCATAGCACTTATTACAATATTCGAATCTTGCAAAGCTTCTTCTAAGTTATTGCACATGATGATTTTCGTTTCTACATCTTCATGTAATTCTATTTTAATAAATGGTTTCAAATTAGCATCATGTTCTTGCTTGATTTTTGAATTTTTCTCTTCAAAATATTTTTCCAATCCATATGTATATATCTTATTTATATTTTCATCTTTTGCATACATTTCCACAAGTTTTGCTATACGCAAATCTCCTCCTATAGCAGAAATATTCATATAAAAATCACATCCTTATATAATCTTCATTTAATTATATGAGGATGTGATTAGTTTTATTTGTTTTCTGATGTATAATAACATTATTCTTAATGTTTTACTTCAAGAAAGTATCAACGAAAATTAATCCTCTCTCTGTTTAATTTCCTTTTCCGCTTCTTTTTCTTTAATATTTTTCATCATTTTAATATCATCATTATTTAGACTGCTAATTAGAGAGCATGTTTTAGATAAGTGGTTTAGAGCCTTGCGCTCTTTAAGCAATAGCTTTGTTCTCTTTTTTTCTTCTCTTTTTTCTATGCCCGGTTTTCTTATTTCATTTATAATTGGCATAAATACTTTTTCTTTTTTCACTTTGTTATATATTTTTGGGTCCAAGTCAATTGCAATATTTATATAATTTATTGCTTTTTCTTTATCTCCTTTTAAAATTGCGACTTGTGCTAGATAATAATAAGACCCTGCTTCTACATCTTCCCCTTTAACACTCTCTTTAAAATATTTTTCAGCTTCATCTAAATCTCCAGCTATTAAGGCTATTTGACCTATACTTAATTTAGCATTATATAAAAGTGAATTAATCTCAGCTGCTTTTTGATAAAACTCCTTAGCTCTGCCAAAATCATTAACCATTGTGTATACCATACCTAAATTGTAATACAAATCATAATTACCTGGGTTATATCTTAATGCATTCATATATACATTTATCGCTTCTTTGTATCTTTCATTTGAATATAGTATTTCTCCAAGTAAGTTTGTTGCATCATAATATTCAGGTTTTTTCTTTAAAATATCTTGAAGCATATTAATCGCTTCTTCAGGTCTTTCATCTTTATTAAGCAATTTTGCAATATTGTAATTCAATTTTATATCTTTATTATTTATATCACTTGCTCGTATATACTCATCGATAGCTATAGAATATTTTTCTTCTTTTTCATACACCTCTCCTAGAGCTTTATGTCCCGTATAACTATTTGGATATTTGTTAATTAATTTGAATAAATATTCTTTAGCTTTATCTGTATTCCCAGCATTTAAAGCAACTTTTGCCAAGAAAATGTTTAAGATTTCTGGAAAATCAATCTTCTTTTTATATTCTACTAGCAAAATAATTCCCGGAATTATGACTGATAGAATATATATTAACACTCTAAAAAACATATTTAAATGTATATTAAACAGTAATTCTAGAAAATTGATTAATATTCCAATAAATTGTAATCCTAAAACATATACATAGCTTGTGTCATTTTTCTTTACAAATTTGCCAAATACAATAATAAATAAAGCAAATGCAAGCAAATTAAAAACTATTTTTTCTATCATATTATGCTCCTTAAATTAACGCCTTACTTAAGCTTATAATTATTTCTGTCCAAATTTTTCATCATATGCTTTCATACATTTTTCAATTATAGCTTCTGCGTCTTCTCTTCCAAGCATTCTATCAACTGTTGTTGTTTTTCCTTCTAATTGTTTATATACCTCAAAAAAATGTTTTATTTCATCTGATATATGATTTGGAAGTGCAGAAATGTCATTATACACATTTAAGTATGGATCTTTTTTTGATATTGCAATTATTTTTTCGTCCTCTTCCCCACTATCATTCATAATTAGAACGCCTATAGGGTAGCATTCCACTAGCGTAAGTGGTACAATCTCTTCATTGCACAAAATCAAAACATCCAATGGGTCATTGTCTTCTGCATATGTTCTTGGAATAAATCCATAATTGGTTGGATAATGTGTTGCTGTATATAAAACCCTGTCAAGTTTAAGCATACCAGTTTCTTTGTCTAGCTCATATTTTACATCTCCACCTTTAGAAATCTCTACAACTCCTACGAAGTCATTTTTTGTAATTCTCTCTTTACTTATATCATGCCAAATATTCATATATATCACATTCCTTATAAATTTTCTTGTCCATATCTTAACACAAATTATATGTACTTTCAATACGCATTAAGCATTTTTTAATTATCTAAAAGAAGAGGTCGCTAATCTACGACCTCTTTTTAGATTTTTCCAAGTTTAATAATTTTTATTGAAAGTATAATTTCTATAATTGCTAAAATCAAAAACAACCACATAATGTAATACAAATCTAATTTTAATAAAATTAATGAAATCAAAAGATTCATTATTATTTTCCCTAATTTTCTTAAAATCTCCATGTTTGCAAATAATTCTTGCTGTTCTTCTTCTAGCGAATTTTTAAGAAGTAAGTCTTCCATGTAGATTATAAAATTGTCATACATTGGAATTATTAAATCAAAACCTAATGCCATAAGTAATAATTTAATTGTTATTGGTAATGGAATAATATTTCCAATAATAATTAAGGAAAAGGCTAATGTTAGTATGCATGAGAGTATCACTGGTATTGAATTTTTTAATCTCATATAATACTTGTTAAAAAGCATATTAAAGACAATTCTTGATACTCTTGACGAAGCAACTATCCAGCTAAGATATGTGGCCGTCAGGCTTAGACCATACCAATCTTCCAATCGATACTGGATAAAAAGCTTACTATCTTGCTGGCCAATAACTACCAACCCTAAGAAGATTGTATTTGAAATTAAAGCTAAAAATAAAATTTTACTTAATTTTACTTTTTTATTTGATACTTGTTGCTCTTCTTTATTAGTATCATCACAAACCTCATAAAATGTAAGTGATAATATGCATGTAACAATGCAAAAGAATATGCACATATACATTGGCAAATATGGACTAACATTAAACATCGGTCCTGCAATAATTGCAATTAAAAAAGTAATAGTAGCATATATAGTATTGGCTTTGCCTCTTATAGCCATATATTTTTCTGGCTTATTTTGATATTTCAAATTGTTTTTTAATGAAATAGATTCCATATTCTTAAGAACAAATGAAATATCATATAGTAATTGTCCTATTGCAATAATAACAAAAGTTTGACCAAATGTTATTATAATGCTTGATAATAGTAACATAAATGTTCCTAATCTAGACGAATTAACATTTCCTAAGTCCCGTATAATCTTTATTAATATAGGTTGCATACAAATACATACTATTGATGGCACTACGCTCAAAAAAGAAATTTGAAACGCTGAAAATCCCTTTGCCACTGTTAAAAACAATGTATCTATAGCTATATAAAATAATAAATCTTTTGACAATCCGTCATATAGTGGATACATCTTATTGCTAAGATTAATCCGTTGTTCAATATTTGTCATCATCGTGTCTCCTTTCACTTTAGAAAAATCTATACTCATACACTTAATCATATGAACGAATTATACTATAGGCTCTCTCACCTTCCTTTACATAATAATTATATATCAATATTATTTTTCTGTCAATAAGATAAAAGAGATTGCTAATGCAACCTCTTTTTGTTTTTTAAATCTTGAAGAAATTTTTGCCTAGGTAAATTTCTTCCGTCTGACATGCGATGAAAAAAAACATCACTTTTTTGCACATCATTTGATAAATGCCGTAAAGCATTTTCACTCGCAAGATTTTCCGGATGAATTGTCCCAATAAATTGCGTAAATCCGTTTTCTATAGCATATTCTGCTCCATATTCTAAAAGCTTAGTTCCTATGCCTTTTTTTCGCATCTTTGGTACAACTCCATATCCATTTACAATAAGTGCTTCATCTTTACGAAAATTTGCAAATTCTTTTTGATATTCTTTTTTTTCCTCTTCACTAGGTTTCTGTAACAGTAAAAAACCTTGTAAATCTTCATCTTTACAAATAAAAACTACTGAAGGTGCTACCATAGCAGCCCTAATTTCGTTTTCATCTACGCCTCCAAAGTACGATTCTTTATTTTCCTTAGCAAGCGATTTCAAAATAACTGAAGACAATTCTGCCACTTCACCTATTTCTTCTTGTTTACATTTCCGTATAGCATTAGATTTCTTCATCGTTTTTCCTCCTTGGTATCATTCTCATACTCTTTGTTCTGCTACTCTTTTAAAAATCAAAAAATATGGAGAACCGCTGTTTTTTGTTGCTTGTACATCATTTTTTACATTTTCTAATGACTTTGGCAAACATGATGACATGAATTCCCGAACAAATTTCTGATTTTGAATTTCTTGAAGAACTGATACATCATTTTCTTCAACAGGAGAAAGAAATACCTTTTCTCCTTCTAAATATCTTTCTCTCATAGTTTAATTCCTCCTTGTTGCTTAGATATTCAGCAAAAATTCATATTAATTATAGCATTTTTCCTAGCATGTGTAAAGTAACCGATTATTTTAACACAATTTTGAGCGGGTATCTTATTTTTTTATCTTAAATTTTCCCCGAATATATTTTACACTAATATTAATTGACATTTTTATTTATGTTAATATGTTATTGTAGTTTTGAATTATTTATGAAAAAAGATTCCAACAATCGGAATCTTTTTTCTTATTTTTATTTTATTGCTCTAAATTTTTTAATGCCTTTTTTACAGCCTCTCTTTCATCCCAGAAATAATGTACTCCTTTAATATCTTGATATTGTTCATGTCCTTTACCTATAAGAAGTATCATATCTCCTTCTTCTGCATTCTTCATAGCATATTCTATAGCTTCTTGTCTGTCATTAATTATGATATATTTTCCATGGCTTCTATTTAAACCTGTTATTATGTCATTGTTTATAGAGTCTAATTCTTCGAATCTAGGGTTGTCCTCTGTAAGGATTGTTAATCCTGCATATTTTCCAGATATTTCGCCCATATCATATCTTCTATCTCTTGCTCTATTTCCGCCACCGCCAAAAATACATACTATTCTTTTTGGTTTATATTCCATAATTGTTTCCATTAAGTTTGTCATTTCGTCTTCATTGTGAGCATAATCTATTATTAATTTGTATTTTTGATTTGAAACAGCAAGTTCCATTCTTCCTTTTACAGATACTTTTTTAAGTGCATTTTTCATTGCTTCTATACTAACTCCAAGCTCGTTTGCAATTGTGATTGCACATAAAGCATTGTATACAGAAAATCTTCCTGGAATTGCAACTTCAAAACTATCATTTATTTTGCCTTTTACATCAAATCCCATTCCTAGAAAATCATGTGCCATAATAAATTCGATGTTTTCTGCTTTCATATCTGCATCTTGTGAGTTTATTCCAAATTTTATTATGTCACAGATGTGTCCTTTGGTTACATTTTCCCAGTTTTTATCATCTACATTTATTATTCCTTTACCACATTTTTGGAATAGTAAGCTTTTACATTGCATGTATTCTTCAAAACTTTCATGCTCATTTGGTCCTATATGCTCTTTAGAGATGTTTGTAAATACTCCATAATCAAATGAGAAACCGTCAACTCTATGCATTTTCAAACCTTGTGAAGATACTTCCATTATTGCATATTGGCATCCTTCCTCAACCATTTCGCTGAATAGTTTTTGAGTCTCGTAATTTTCTGGAGTTGTGTTGTGAAGTTCTATTTTTCTTTTTCCAATAAATGCTCCTATTGTTCCTATTAAGCCAGCTTTTTTGCCGTCTTCTTCTAACATTTTCTTCAAGATATTGGTTGTTGATGTTTTTCCTGCAGTTCCAGTAATCCCTATAACAGTAAGTTTTTTTGCTGGATAATCAAAATATGCTGCAGATATTTGTGCCATAGCTTCTCTTGAAGATTTTACTTTTATTACTGTTACATCTTCTTCTGGCAAATCTATATCTTTTTCTACCACTATTACTTTAGCACCTTTTCTTATTACATCTGGTATATATTTATGAGAATCTGCTGTAGTTCCCACTTTTGCCACATACAAATCTCCAGGTCCCACTTTTCTAGAATCATCTTCAATATCTTCTACTTCTACATCTACAGAACCTTTTAATACTTCATATTCAACATTTTCTAGTAGTCTTTCTACATTAGTGATTCTATTTTCTTTTAATATATTATCTACATCAATTTCAGATTCGAATACTGTGTGAGAAGGGCCTTTCATGAACATTGTTCCTGTTTCTTCGTCCCAATTTGTTTCTAGAACTCCTCCGATTTGATGTACATTTACTTTTCTGTCACATCTTCCAGTTAATACTGCTGCCACAGTTGCAGTGCAACATCCTGTACCACAACCAATAGTTTCACCAGTACCTCTCTCCCATTCTCTCATTTTTAAAGTGTGTCTATCTACAACTTGTGCAAATGTTACATTTGTTTTGTTTGGGAATAGGTCTGTTTTGTATTCAATTGCTTTTCCATATTTTTCTACATCAAAATTGTCTACATCATCTATAAACATTACGCAATGTGGATTTCCCCATGATACTGCTGTAATATAGAAAGTTTTGTCTAATATTTTAACCTCTTGCTCAATAAATTCTGGCAAATCTGTATTTACAGGGATTTTTGTTGTGTCAAGAACTGGTTTTCCAATATTTGCTTCTATATTAACTGCTTTTCCATTTTCTACAGTTAATTTAACATGTTGAATTCCCCCAAGTGTTTCTATTGTAAGCTCTTTTTTATCTGTCATATTGTGGTCATACACATATTTGCTTAAACTTCTCAATGCGTTTCCACACATTTCCCCTTCTGTTCCATCAGGATTAAACATTCTCATTCTAAAATCTGCAACATCAGAACTGCAAATTAAAACTAATCCGTCAGAACCTACACCAAAATGTCTATTGCTTATATATTTTGCAAGTTCATACACATTATTAATTTTTTGGTTTATTGCATCAATATATACATAATCATTACCATATGCTTGCATTTTTGTAAATCTTGTCATTTTTATTCCTCCATTATTTAAAAGAAGAACTATTGGCCAATTTTTGGAATTTATTGTTACTCTTCCTGCCAATAGCTCTTATTTCCTATTTCATTGCTTGCTCTATATCTGCGATGATATCATCTGCATCTTCGATTCCTACAGATAAACGAAGTAATGTGTCTGTAATTCCAAGTGCCATTCTCTTATCTTCTGCAATTTCTGTATGTGTTCTACTTACAGGATGAGTGATTAAACTTTCTACTCCACCTAAGCTTTCAGCAAATATAACTAATTTTAATTTACTTAAAATATTGTTAACAGTTTCTATGCTATCAACTCTAAATGAAATCATTCCTCCAAATCCTGTTGTTTGTTTTTTAGTAACAGCATAATCTTTATGATCTTCAAATCCCACATAGTAAACTTGTTCTACTTTTGGTTGTTTTCTTAACCAATTTGCTACTTTGTATGCATTCTCTGCATGTTTTTCCATTCTTAGTGCTAGTGTTTTTATTCCTCTTAACATTAGCCAAGAATCCATTGGTCCAAGCCCTGCACCATATATGTACATTTGAATTTCTAATTTTTCTCCAATTTCTTTATCTTTTACAACTACAACACCTGCTACAACATCATTATGTCCTGCTAAATACTTTGTTCCACTATGTACAACAATATCAGCCCCAAGTGTTAGTGGTCTTTGGAAATATGGTGTTAGAAAAGTATTATCAACAACTACTAAAGCGCCAATTTCATGTCCAATTTTTGAAATCTCTGCAATATCTGCAACTTTCATCATTGGATTTGTTGGTGTTTCAACAAAAATCATTTTTGTATTTGATTTTATTGTTTTCTTTAATAAGTCTAAATCTGATAAATCTATACTATCATACTCTACGCCGTTCTTCGTTAGTACTTCATCTACTTCTCTAAAAGTTCCTCCATATATGTCATCTGACATTACAATATGGTCTCCTGGTTTTAATAGAGAAAATACAAGTGTGATTGCAGCCATTCCTGAATTTACCGCAAAAGCTCTTGTTCCTTCTTCTAATATTGTCATTGTTTTTTCTAATTCTTCTCTTGTTGGATTTATACATCTTGAGTAATTATATGGATCCCTTATTTCTATTCCGCTATGTTTAAATGTAGCAGTTTGATAAATTGGGAAACTTAATGAACCTGTTGCTGGGTCTACGCCTAATGCGCCATGTACAACCTTTGATGATAATTTTAGTCCTTCTTTTCTGTCAAAATTTTCATAATCTTTTGAATCTTTCATTCTACATGTTCCTTTCTATAAAGGTTTCAGCCTGTCTATAACAGTATATTCTTAATTAAGAATATAAGCCTGCTTGTCTTGCAACATTATATAACATTTTTCTGTTTTGTCAAGAACTTGGCCAAAAGGGACACTCGAAAATGTCCAAGAACTTGGTCAAAAGGGACACTCCTTTTCGTCCAAGTTCTTGGACATTTTCGAGTGTCCCTTTTGGACAAGTTTTATCTTACTCAGTTCTTAATGCTTCTACTGGGTCTTTTTTGCTTGCCATTTTTGCTGGAATTAAACCTGCAATTACTGTAAGTAGCATGCTAATAACAACAAGTATTATTCCTCCTGCCATTGGCAAACTAGCTAATCCTGAAATGTCTGTAACTGCTTTTATGATTATATTTATAGGAATATTTAAAATAAGTGTAACTATTATTCCTAATAGGCCTGCTCCCAAGCCCACTATGAATGTTTCTGCATTAAATACTCTTGATATGTCTTTCTTAGATGCACCAATACTTCTTAAAATTCCAATTTCTTTTGTTCTTTCGAGAACAGAAATATATGTTATAATTCCAATCATTATTGTTGCTTTGAACCTTAGTTGAAATAGTACTTAACATGTCATTTACAATATTTCTAGAATATATTTTTCCTTCTTCATGTTCTACTTCTTCAGTATTTTCCATGAGAGAAGTCATCATACTAGCCATATCAATAGTTTCCTCTTGAACAGTTATAGGGTATGATGATAATGTATCTTCTTCCACTCTATTTATGTATGTTTGCATTCCGCTTGATAAAGATAAAATCAAAGCAATTCCTATAATTCCAATACTTCCTGCAAAAGATGTTAAAATTGTTCTTCCTTTTTTGGTCATCAAATTATTCAAACTTAATGTTAATGCCGTAAAAAAGCTCATTGAAACTTTGCTATTTGCTTTAGAAGTCCTATCTTCTTTTTTCTCTTCTTCTTTATCGTATGGATTAGAATCATCTGTAATCTTTCCGTCCAAAATTTTTATAATTCTAGATGAATATTTTTCCGCCAATTCTGGGTTATGGGTAACCATAATAATTAATCTGTCTTTAGAAATTTTCTTTAAAATCTCCATGACCTGAACACTGGTTTTAGTGTCTAGAGCTCCTGTTGGTTCATCTGCTAATATAATCTCTGGGTCATTTACCAAAGCCCTTGCAATAGCTACTCTTTGCATTTGTCCACCAGATAATTGATTAGGCTTTTTATGTATATGTTCTTTAAGACCAACCTCTTCTAAAGCATCGATAGCCTTTTTTCTTCTTTCTGCTTTTGAAACTCCAGAAAGAGTTAATGCCAATTCCACATTAGCCAAAATTGTTTGATGTGGGATTAAATTATATGTTTGGAACACAAATCCAACACTATGATTTCTATATGAATCCCAATCTTTATCTTTAAACTCTTTAGTAGATTTTCCATTTATAATTAAATCTCCTGTTGTGTATCTATCTAATCCGCCAATAATATTTAAAAGTGTAGTTTTTCCGCAACCACTTTGGCCCAAAATAGAAACGAACTCACTTTTTCTAAACTGAAGTGTAATTCCTTTTAATGCTTCAACTTTACTATCTCCTGTAATATATTCCTTTTTAATATTCTCTAATCTTAACATAACTAATCCTTTCTCCGTAAACAAAAGGGACTACTTCTTTTTGTTTACATTACATATAATAATATGCAAAAAAATTGAAGTAAACTCCCCAATAAAATAAACAAATGAAAAATAGAATGCATCCATTTATGTTTTTTTCCAACTCCATACAAAACTGCACCTATTGTATAGGCTAGCCCACCTGCTACAAGAAGTACAAGCCCCGCTGTTGGAAGTAATACTGGCAATAGATTTATTTTAAAGATTATTGCCCAGCCCATTCCCAAGTAGCAAATCATTGAAAACTTTTTGTATTTTTTTAGGTCTATAGCATTTAAAACAATTCCTAATATTGCCATAGCCCAAATTATTCCAAATATTGTCCAGCCGGTTGCAGTATCATATTCTCTAAATGTACACAATGCAAATGGCGTATATGAGCCAGCAATTAATAAAAATATTGTACAATGGTCAAGTACTTGCATTACTTTTTTTCCTGCACATCTTGGGCTAAGTCCATGATATATGCTCGACATCGTATACAAAATGAGCATTGTTGTTCCATAAATTGCACCACTTACAACTCCATACCCATTTCCATGCACCGCAGCCATTACCACACACAATACTATAGCGACTATTCCTAGCACAGCCCCAACAATATGAGAAGTCATATTAAATATTTCTTCTCCTTTAGTATATGTTGGAAGTATCCTATCTTTCAGCTTGGTTCTTGTCATAGCAACTCCTTTCAAACTTTAATATTTCTACTCCTATATAATATTATTCTTAAAACTCCTCTTTTATTTTTGCATTATAGCACAATAATTAATTAATATCTACATTATACATAAAAGTCAGTAGATATCCCACTGACTTAGGTTTGTATTTTTTTCTATTTTTCATTTATAAGTTTGTCTATTGATTCTTTTCTCATCTCTTTTATTATGTTACAACTATTATTTAATTTTTCTTGTTCTTTTTCATTTAAATTTAAATCTAATAATTCTCTTACACCTTTTGAATTAATTACAGCAGGTACTCCAATATAAATATCATCTTGTCCATAAGCTCCATCTTTTAAATATGTTGATACTGTAAGTATTGAGTTTTCGTCATCCAAAATAGCTCTAACAATTCTATTTAATGCCATTCCTACTCCATAATATGTTGCTTTTTTCTTTTCAATAATTTCATATGCCGCATTTACAACACCTTTATGAATCTTTTCTAAATCAGAAAGCTCTTTTTTGCTATCTTTCATTACATCTAATACACTCTTACAACCTATATATGCATGATTCCATGGAACAAATGATGAATCTCCATGTTCTCCCATGATATATGCATGAATATTTTTACTAGAAATTTTGAAATAATCGGCAAGTAAATAACGAAGTCTGGCTGTATCTAGAACTGTTCCTGAACCGATAACTTGATTTTTTGGAAGACCAGATACTTTTGAAACAACATATGTCATCAAATCTACTGGGTTTGTTGCAACTATTATTATTCCATTAAATCCACTAGCCATTATTTGCTCTGTTACGCTCTTCATTATTTTTGTATTTGTTTCAGCAAGTTCTAATCTCGTTTGTCCTGGTTTTTGAGCTGCTCCTGCAGTAATTACAACTATCTGTGCATCTTTACATTCGCTATAATCTCCTGCTTTTATTATCATTTTTTGTGGGGCATATGGAAGTCCATGAGATAAATCCATTTCTTCACCAATTGTTTTATCCTTGTCTAAATCTACTAATATTAGTTCGTTTATTCCTCCTCTATTTAGCATAGAATATGCCATGCTCATTCCTACGAATCCTGTTCCTACTAATACAATTTTTCCTTTTTTCATAAAATCATCCTTTCTAGTTTAATTTTGCCACATATCAGTTTATCACATTATGGCATCATTTTCAATTATTTAAACAACTTTTTTTCTGGGACATGGGGACGGAGCTGTTGTCCCAATTTTGGGAAATGGGGACAGAGCGTTACAATTCACAGCCAACTAAAATCTCTTGCAAACTAATAGTACTGTTTTATAAAAGTAAGAGAATATGGAATGGAATGTGATTTGAGTTTGATATTCTTAAAAAATTTTGTTAGGGAATCTCAAACCCTTTTGAGGGCGCTTACAAAATTTCTTTTAGAATATCAATGAAAATCAGCTTGACCGACATATTCGAATTACTTTTATAAAACAGTACTATTAGTTTGCATATTAATATCAACTGTGAATTGTAACGACGGAGCTCTTATCCCAATTAGGTCTGTCCCCTTGTCTCAATTTTGGGACAATTGCTCCGTCCCCATGTCCCAGATTATTCAACTTTCACTTCGTCATTCTCTGCTACGATTTTTGCTTTTTTATGTGGTATTATTTTTCCGTCAAGTATAGCTTCTGCGATTTTATCTTCTACTGTACTCTGAATTGCTCTTTTTAATGGACGAGCACCATAGTTTGTATCAATACCTTTTTTAGCTACTAAATCTTTTACTGATTTATCAATTTTCACATCATATTCCTGCTCAGTTAATCTCTTTGTAACTTGTTTTAGCATGATTTCTATTATTTTTTCTACATCTTCATCAGTAAGTTTGTGGAATACAATTATATCGTCTATACGATTTATAAATTCTGGTCTGAACTGTTTCTTCAATTCTGCCATGACATCTTTCTTGATTTCTTCGTATTCTTTTTCTTTTCCTTCTTTACTATCTGTGTTTTGACTAAATCCAAGTACATTTTTGTCTGTAATCATTCTAGCGCCCACATTTGATGTCATAATTATAACTGTATTTTTAAAGTTTACTGTTCTACCTTGTGCATCTGTAAGTCTTCCGTCATCTAGCATTTGTAAAAGCATATTCATAACATCTGGATGAGCTTTTTCTATTTCATCGAAAAGTATAACAGAATATGGTTTCCTTCTTATTTTTTCAGTTAATTGTCCTCCTTCATCGTATCCAACATAGCCTGGAGGCGAGCCAATAAGTTTTGCTACAGAATGTGGTTCCATATATTCTGACATATCAACCCTTATCATAGCATCTTCATTTCCAAAAAGTGCCTCTGCCAAAGCTTTTGAAAGCTCAGTTTTACCAACACCCGTTGGTCCTAAAAATAAGAATGAACCAATTGGTCTATTAGGATCTTTTAATCCCACTCTACCTCTTCTTATTGCTTTGCTTACTGCATCAACTGCTTCATTTTGTCCAATTACTCTCTTATGTAATGTTTCTTCTAAGTGTTTTAATTTTTCATTCTCGTCTTGAGTAATTTTACTTACAGGTATTCCTGTCCAGCTTGCAATTACCTCTGCAATATCCTCTTCTGTCAAATTCATTACATTTTTGCTGTTCTTGTTTTGCCATTTTTTCTTTTCTTTTTCTAATTTTTCTTTTTGTTCATTTTCTTTATCTCTTAATGTCGCAGCTTTTTCAAAATCCTGAACACGAATTGCTTCCTCTTTTTCTCTATCTAGAGATGCAATTTTTTCTTCTATTTCTTTTATGCTATCCGGCATTGTATATGTTCTCATTTTTACTCTTGAAGCCGCTTCATCCATTAAATCTATGGCTTTATCTGGCAAAAATCTATCATTTATATATCTTATAGATAATTCAACTGCTGCTTTAATAGCTTCTTCTGTAATCTTTACATTATGATGAGCTTCATATTTATCCCTTAATCCTTCTAATATTTGTATAGTCTCTTCTTCAGTTGGTTCTCCAACAGTAACTGGACTAAATCTTCTTTCCAATGCACTATCTTTTTCTATATATTTTCTATACTCATTTAATGTAGTTGCACCAATTACTTGCACTTCTCCTCTTGCTAATAATGGCTTTAGAATATTTGCAGCATCAACTGCACCTTCTGCTGAGCCAGCACCAACAATAGTATGAATTTCATCTATGAATAATATTACATCTCCAGCTTTTTTAACTTCTGCCAAGCATTTTTTAATTCTCTCTTCAAAATCTCCTCTATATTTTGCTCCAGCAACCATTCCAGAAATATCAAGTGTTACAACTCTTTTATTCTTTAGCATTTCTGGTACATCATCAGCAACTATTTTTTCTGCTAATCCTTCTACAACCGCTGTTTTACCTACACCAGGTTCACCAATTAAACATGGGTTGTTTTTAGTTCTTCTAGATAAAATTTGTGTAACCCTATCAATTTCATTTCTTCTTCCTATTACGGGGTCAAGTTTTCCTTCTCTAGCACTTTTTGTTAAATCTGAGCCAAATTGATTTAGTGTTGGAGTAGAATTAAAGCTTCCAGAATTTTTATCAGCTGATTTTCTATTTGAATTTGACTCCATTTCATCTTCACTTATAACTTTAACAATATCATTATATAGCTTACGAGGATCTATATTTAAATCCATCATAATCCTTACAGCCACACTATCTCCTTCGTGCATTATTCCTATTAACAAATGCTCGGTGCCAATAAATCCAGAACCCAATTTACGAGCTTCAATAAAAGCATTTTCTATAATTCTCTTGCTTCTAGGAGTAAATCCAATAGACGAATTTTTATCTAGTGGCTCTCCTACCCCAATAAGCATCTCGATTTCGCCCAAAATATCTTCATCTGTTATATTTTGACTCTCTAAAACTTTACTTACAACACCAGTACCTTCTTTACAAAGTCCATACAAAATATGCTCAGTGCCGATATAATTATGACCAAGTTCTAATGCAATTTCATTAGCTATTTCTAGAGCCTTTTCAGCTCTAGCAGTAAATTTATATACCATATTTTTCCCTCCTTTTAAGTTTCATTCACAATTTGTTTTACAAGTTCTGCTCTTTTAATTTCTCTTTCATATCCATCTAAAGTTTTTCCAAAATATTTTTGTAGATTTCCTGATTTAATGAATAATTCTAATTTTTTTACTTTGCTGTCATCTATTTCCTTTATAAGTCCCAAATCCACTCCTAGTTTAACCTCAGACAAAAGTTTCTTAGCTTCGTCCAATGGCAATTTTCTAGCAGAAGTTAATGTTCCAAAAGCTCTATATACAATATCTTCAAGTTCCATTTGGTTCTTTCCAAGAAATTTTCTTGCTGTCCTTTCTTGCTCTATTATTTTTTCTGTAATGCTTTTTACATTAGTCATTATCTCTTTTTCAGTAATTCCTAATGTTTGATTATTTGATATTTGATATAAATCTCCTTGGTTTTGAGTTCCTTCACCATAAATTCCCTTTACTGTCATACCAAAATTATTTACTATTCGTAAAATCTTTTGCAAATTTCCAGTAAGTGATAATGCTGGTAAATGAACTATTACAGAAGCTTTCATTCCTGTACCTATATTGATTGGTGATGTAGCTAGATAACCATATTTTTCACTATATGCATAATCTAGCGCTTCACCCATTTTTTCATCTATCTCTACTATCAAATTTGTTAAATTTTCTAGTTCTTGACCACTGCTAAATACTTGCAATTTTATATGGTCATCTTCGTTTAACATTATACATATATTTTCTTCTGGATTAATTATCACAGCTTTTTTTATTTCATTTTTCACTACAAATTCAGGACTTAATAAATGCTTTTCTACTAAGCTTAATTTTGTTACATCATCCATGTCATCTAATTCCATATATTTAAGTCCATATCCCAAACTTGGAACAATCTCTTTAATTTTATCTAATATTTCTTCTTGCTCTTCTTTAGAGCATTTGTTTACATATTTATATCCATTTAAATTTCTAACAAGTCTGATTCTTGAGCTAACAACTATGTCAGAATCTTTGCCATTTTGTAAATACCAATTTGCCATATTAACCTCCATTCTGCCGTTTATGTCGGCATAAAACGCCATAAAAATGACTATTTATAATTATTTATTCCACTTATTCTTCTTTTTGTTCTTTGTTATCTTTCTTATTTTCCATTTCTTTAATTTGGTCACGAATTTTTGCTGCATCTTCATACCTTTCATCTTTAATAGCCTTTTGCAAATCTTTTTGTAATTTTTCTAATTTCGATTCTTTTTTAACTTTCTTTGGACTGGTTTTGGCAGAATTTACTTTTTCTTTGTTTGCTTCTATATCTCTGTAGCCTCTTCCCACATGTTTATTAGCTCCTTGTAAATTCTTAAGAATTGGAGTAATCCTATCTTCAAACAAATCATAACAATCACTGCAACCAAATTCTCCACTATTTAAGAAATCATCAAATGTAGTTCCACAAGTTTTACATTGCAATGCTTGTGAAGTCATAAAGCTTGGTAATAAGCTGTCATTATAATCATTAAAGAAATCTCCTAAAAAGCTTGAAAAACTAATTGGCATACTAAAATTCATATCTTTTAGTCCCAATTCTCTTGCACACTTATCGCAAAGATTCATCTCCTTTTTTACACCATTTATAACTTGCGTATATTTAAATGTAACTTCATTTTTTCCACAATTTTGACACAACATAATAATACCTCCTTTAAAAATTTCTATATACTTGATTTTGTAATCTTTAGTTTATTAGTCTTCTACTAGATTTATCAACATGTTTTTAAAAATTCTTGCTCTTAGTTCATCTTTGATATCCTGTGAGACTGTAAGCACATTATCACTAGTCGCCACTTTTAATAATTTTGCCTCTTTTTCTGTAACAACATTATATGATAGAAAATTACTAATAAATATATCAACCTCTTGAGAAGTTATTTTATCTCCAATACTTGAAATTATATGCATTAAATAATTGCTTTTCGTTGTTTTTATCTTTCTTATGCTTATATGTCCGCCTCCACCTCTTTTGCTTTCTACATAATATCCTTGTGAAGGCTTAAACCTTGTTTGTATAACATAATTAATTTGTGAAGGCACACAATTAAAATGCTCTGCTAAATCATTTCTTTGTATTTCTATATAGTCATCATCATCGAAAAGTGCTTTGATAAATTCTTCTATCATATCTGTCATTCTCATTTAATCACTTCCATTCTTATATTGTTTTCGTTTGTCTTTTTACTAGGTCATCGCATATCTGCCGATTTGTCTTGTTGACTTTGACTTTCTTTGACCTACAATATATATTATACTCACTTTTGGAAAAATGTCAATACTTTTTTAAATTTTTTTTAAGGGTGCAAAACGCACCCTTCTATCCTCCTTTCCTTTTATTTTACTTTAATCACTTTAATTGTACTATAGCTACTATACACCTTCTTTCCAGCTATAATTTTATATGCTCTTACTTTCACATAATATTTTTTTCTACTTACCAATTTTGTTATTTTTCTCTTTTGTGAACTTGTTGTTACAGTTTTATACTTCCCATTTTTTGATGTAGAATATGCAAATTCATATCCACTTGCTCCTGTCGCCTTTGCTGATATTGTCATACTTCTTTTCGCAGATGAAACTGTTATACTTGGTGCTTTTGGTATTATATAAAAATACTTTGTTATTGTTCCTGAATAATTTCCTTTTCCTGTAATCTTTATATACGCTTTTCCTGTATTTTTATTCGCTCCATAGCTAACTGAATAATCTGTCCCACTTTTTAGTGTGTTTTTTCCGTCCTTTACTGTAACACTAGGCTTAATTGGCTTTCCTGTATATGTTTTATTACTGATATTGCTAATGCTTAGGTTCTTAACTTGCTTAGCATTGATTATAATTTTGCTACTTCCTTCAATTGTATTATATTTGTCATTTGTGATTCTATAGTAAACAGTTGTTGTTCCTACACTTGTTCTTGTAGGTTTTGCTGTACTCCATTTACCATTTTTACTTGTGCGATATTCGATTGTGCTTCCACTTGGCACATTACTTAGGCTAATGCTTTGAGCTTTTCCATTGTATGTTACTTTTGAATCTTGTGCTTTTATATTAAAATCCTTCTTAATGAATCTCCACTTTGCGACAAGTGTAGTTGAAGCTTCTATACCTTTACTAAAATCAAATTTTTCATTTGTTTTGCTGTCAAACCACCCTAAAAATGTATGATCTGTTCTAGAAGGGTCTTTTATTGAAATCTTTGAGCCATGTTCTACTGTTGTTTTTTGTGAACTATTTAAACTTCCTCCATTTGCATTTATAGTAATAGTATAAGTTTTCTTTTGCCAAACTGCATATAGTCTAACAATTCCATTATCATTTGAAGTTAAATTTGATATTGAAGCATTATCAAAATAATTAATTGTACCACTATTTTTACTCTTTGACCAACCTTTAAATGTATATCCTTCTTTGGTATATGTATTTTTATTTAATTTATAATATTCTCCATAAGCTAAGTTACTCATTTCATTCATTTGGCCATTTCCACCATTTGAATCAAATACTATACTGTATTTAATTGGCTCCCATACTGCATATAAATTAACTTTTCCGTTTTTTGGATAATCTTTTATTTCAATTGTTTCTGCATTTGCATATTTTACTGTTCCATTAGAATTAGTTGACCAACCTTTGAATCTATATCCAGTTTTCGAAAAAGCATTTGCTTTTAATGTAACTTTATTGCCAAAAATCACACTTTCTGCACTCATACTGCCTTTTCCGCCACTAGCATTATATATTACACTGTATGTTTTAGCATTTATTTTGCTTATCAAAACTTGGCCTTTCATTTGCAATTCAGCATTTTTTTCAACAAAAATATTATCTTCATACCATTTAATTTCATAACCTTCAGCTACATTTTGATTATAGAACTCTACTTGAGTATTAGCCTTTTTGCTATTTGGTAATTGAATCTTTTCTAAACTGTTATTCTCGGCTCTTAATGTTACAAGTTCTGCATTATTACTTACATCTAAAGTTGTTAAATTGTTAGACGCAACATTTAAATATTCTAAATTAATATTCTTACTAACATCTATTTTAGTAAGTCCAGTGTTATACAGATTTAATAAAATCAACTGAGTCAAGTCCTCTAGTTGCACTTGCTTAAAAGGCACATCTTCTGCAGATAAAATTTTTAGCTCGGTCAAATTGGAAATATCTAAATTGCGCAGGTCACTATTAAAATCCAAATATAAATTTTCTATACTATTTGGTAAATATAGTGAATGTAATAGCTGACTATTAGATAAATCTAAAGTTCTTAGTTTAGCATTTTCTGTTAAATCTAATTCTTTTAGATTATTTACAGATGCATTCAAATATTTTAAGTTTGTAAAAAATTCAATTCCTTTCAAATTTTGAATTGCATACATGGATACATCCAATGACGAAATTTTATCTAATTCATCTTTTGTTAATATTGCATCTTTCATGTAATTTGGATATTGTTCCTCAATTGCCTTTTTAAAATTCTCATCAGGGAAATTAATGCTATTTAATTCAATTGTAAAACTTTCAGCAGAAGCATTAACAGGCAGAAAAAAAAGCAAGAGTACAATAATCGCTGCAATAGTGATTAAAATAGACTTGTTTCTTTTTAGCACAATATCTCCTCCTTTATATAAATTACATTTTTATCTTAACATGTAGTCTACATAAAATTCAAGTTAATGTCGTGCTATATGTTTATGGAAATTTATGGCACAGTGAATTTTAAAAAAACACTGTGTCATTTAGTCATATTATCAATTTCTTTTGCTCTCTCTTTCTGCTTCTCTGGTGGTAACCATGCGAAATATGATGTGACAAACTCTCCGTATTCAGTAACATCTTCTTCATGTTCATCTTTATTAATGTTCTTATAATTCTTGTTTGCCCCAACATTATCTTTTTCAATTTCATTTTGTTTCATTTCATTATACTTCATTTCGTTTTGTTTAATTTCGTTTTGCTTTATTTTGTTTTGCTTGGTTTCATTATAGTTATCTTTGTTAGGCTTATTATTTCTAGGATTACTCTTGCTCATAACTTTCATACCTCCACATAATAAAATTAATCAATTATTTATAATATTGTGTGCAATTTTTTGATTAATATTCTTTTTATAGAATCAAATTGGCTTATGAAAGTTTTGGCACATTTACACCTATTCTCCCAATGTATCACTTTTTGCCAAGTAACTTTTTAAGGTCTGTCCCCCAACGACAATGTTGTCGTTTTAAGGCCTGTCCCTCAGCGACAAAGTTGTCGTTTTAAGGCCTGTCCCCAAACGACAACTCGACTGCTTCTGCTACTCCGTCTTCATTATTGTTGGCTACTACTTTATCTGCAATTTCTTTTATATAAGGTGCACTATTTCCCATTGCTACACCCATTCCTGCATTTTCTATCATTAATTTATCATTAACATTATCTCCTATTGCCATTATTTCGCTTTTGTCAATATTTAATTTTTGTGCAAGCCACTCTATTGCATTCCATTTATCTACGCTTTCGCTTGTTATTTCAGTATAAAAATATTCTAGTGAAACTTCCTCAGTTCCTGATTTTATTATTTTTCTAGACATATGCGCCACATCAAGTACATCTATATTTTTTATTTCTCTTAATTTCTTTATTATACTATTGAATATGATGCTACTCTTATCACTGATTGTAAATTTTAAAATGTTTTCATTATCTAAATTTTCTACATAGTCATATATATTTTCAACTATATTTATTTTTGTTTTTTTGCTTTCTGGTTTATTTGCATTTTCCTGATGATAGAAAAGTACATTATTTTCTAGTGTTCTAGCAATAACCATGTTCTCAGTATATACATTATAGTATATACTATTTTGTTCACAGATACGAATAATTTGTAATGCTTTTTTCTTTTCTATAAATTTATCGTATATTATTTCTTCTTTTTGTAAATCATAAATTAAAGAACCATTTCCGCAAATAACATATTTGGTACCTTCCAAATCATTTGCAAGATTTTTTACAGAATTGGTAGATCTACCTGAAGATAATACGATTTCTACTCCATTTTTTAATGCTTTATTTAATACTTCTTTGTTTTTTTCGGAAATTTGTCCATAAGAATTAAGTAGTGTCCCGTCTAAATCTATAGCTATTAATTTATACATATTTTTTTGTATGATGTATTTTAAAATATATAATATATTAAATACACCATATCTCCTTTCTACATTTAATATTATTTTACTTATACTGTTTTTAAATATCATTTCTATTTTCTATTATTATTTCTTTTTGAAATTACATTATACCATTTAATTTTTGTAATACAATATTTTTTCTCAAAAATTTCCAGTTTATTTTAAAAAAATCTGTGCATTATATGTAATGAAAAAGTATTAAATCTTTTTCAAAAGTACAATAATAAATTATCACATTCTAGGAGGTGAATGATAATGGCATATTCAAACAGCAATACTAAAGTTGTTCCAGAAGCTAGAGAAGCTCTAGACAAATTCAAATATGAAGTTGCTAGCGAAGTTGGTGTTAACTTAAAACAAGGTTATAATGGAGATTTATCTTCAAGAGACGCAGGAAGAATAGGTGGACAAATGGTTAGAAAATTAATCCAACAAGCTGAAAACCAAATGAAATAGTTTTTGCGTTTAACTAAAAAATAGCAATAAATATTAGTTTATTAATTTTAATATACTTATATACTTTGCTAATAAAAAACGTAAAAAAGCAATCTTTTTAGATTAATTTTTAAAAAGATTGCTTTTATTATATACTTATATATATGTTCTAGCATCACGTTTTCACTTCTTTTTATCATTTCATGATATTTTATGGTGAAAATCATTACTTTTCTATAAAGTCTAACCTTCAAGTTTTTTAGTGATTTCAACAAAAAAATCAGAATTCCATAAATTTAAAGAATCTTTATCTGCTATAAATGTTATAACATCTTCTTTTGCATCAGCATAATTTATTTCTTTAAATTTTTTATTTAATAAATCTTTTAATATATCTATATTAAAATTGGAATTTTCTGTTATTACCTTAGATTCAATCAATTTTGATCTAATCAATTCTAAATTTACTTTTGTTTCTTTAGATAAATAAAACACATAATCATATAAATCTCTACCTTTTGTCCTGTAATTCCAGTTCCTGCATAATATTGCATGTATTTTCCCCGCAAATTGAGATGGTTCATCATATAATCTAACTTGATGTGGTGAAGGTAATAATTTATATTTAAATTCATATGTAGCACCACTTGGTGGATTTACATCTACTTCAAACTTTATTTTTATATTTTTTA
>CALXZF010000075.1 GCA_944393165.1 uncultured Clostridia bacterium | reverse complement strand
ATAAAACAAACTTAATATTACAAGAAAATTACAGTAATGTTACAATATTTTAAAAAATAAAAAAATACAACTAAAAGTATTGATAAAGATACACTAAAAGTATAAAATAAATATAGACTAAAAGCAAGATGTAATATGAATAATTATAAATAATAAGTAAATACTAAAATTAAGAAATTTATATTATGATTTTACTAAAATCTATAAAACTAGAGAAAAAATGTAAGGAGAAAAGCATTATGAAAAACAAAAGAGAAAAGACAGAATTCTTGAGAAAGGAGAATCACATGAAAAGAAAATCAGAGAATCGAAGAAAAGAAAATGGTATAACATTAGTTGCATTAGTAATTACAATAATAGTGTTAATCATCTTAGCAACAGTAGCAATAAACTTAGCATTTGGTGATAATGGACTCATAAAACGAGCCGAAGATGCACGAGATTATTATGCAAATGATACAGCGTATACAGATGAAACTTTAGCAAATTTAGATGCATATTTAGACGAAATGATACCATTTACGCCACAACCAACACCAGAACCAGAACAAGGAGATACAGAACTTGCAGACATGACAAACGGAGTAATAGAAATAAAATGGTTAAGTGGAACAAGCTGCAATGTATCAAGCAGTCCAAACGCACCAGTAATCAAAACAGATTTACCAGAAGAAACAACAATGGAGCAAGTAGTATTTAATGAAACAAATAATACATGGGTAGCAGGAACAGAATATAGTTATGTAAAAGGAACAGGAACAGCAGACAATACAGCAAGTAAATGGGCAAATGCAAAAGTAACAAAGAATGGAGTAGAAAGTTATTTTGTATGGATACCAAGATATGCATATAGAATAGTATATTTTGATTCATTGGATAGTAAAAATGCATACTTAAATGGAGAGCTAACAGAAGAGCAAGGAGTAGCAGAAGAAAAAATAATAGGATATTCAGATAGTAGAGGAATAGTAGATGCAGAAGGAAAGAAATTAGCAGGTGTAGCAAGTACAACAAAAACAATGGTAAGTGAAGATTATTTTATGGTACATCCAGCATTCATAAATGATGTAGATGCAGGAGGTTGGACAAGCGAACTTCCTGGGATATGGGTAGGAAAATTTGAAACAAGCTCAGTGGAAGGAAATAGTGATACAGTAGAAGGAGATAACACAACAGCAAAAACAGTAAAAGTACAAGCAGGAGTAAATAGTTGGAGAAATATTACAATAGGAAACATGTATACAGTATCAAAAGCATATGCAGAAGAATTAAATAGTCATATGTTAAAAAATAGTGAATGGGGAGCAGTAGCATATTTAACAGAAAGTGCATATGGAAGAAACGGAAATGAAATTACCCAAAATACAAATTCAAGCTTTTTGACAGGAGGAGGAAGTGAAAATGCATATATAGAAACAAATCAAAATCAAAGCTCAACAGGAAATGTATATGGAATATATGATTTAAGAGGAGGCGCCTGGGAACATGTAGCAGGATATCTTAAAGGAGGCTCGTTAGGAAGTGGAGCATTTGCAAATGGAACAAGTGATGAATATTCAACAGCATATGAAAGTAATGTAGAAAAGACAGCATATAAATATGGAGATGCGACATATGAAACACATGGCTGGCATCAGGACTATGCCTATTTCGTGAACTCTGCTGAGGCGTTTTTCAGCCGTGGAGGCAACTATATTTCTAGTGCGGATAATGCGGGCGTGTTTTACTTCGATTGTAGCAATGGCACTGCCTACGACATCTCGTTTCGCCTCGGTCTAGTAATATAATTTGAAATCTGCAATCTGAACAATGTAATAAACTTATAAAATTTTATGGAAGAATAGGAAATTTGATTTTAAGAAAGGAGAATCGCGTGAAAAGAAAATCAGAAAATCTAAGAAAAGACACAGGTATAACACTAGTGGCGCTAGTAATAACAATATTGATAATAATTATCTTAGCAACAGTAGCAATAAATTTGGCATTTGGGGATAATGGACTCATAAAACGAGCCGAAGATGCAAGAGATTATTATGCAAATGATACAGCGTACACAGATGAATCTTTAGCAAATTTAGATGTATATTTAGATGAAATGATACCATTTACACCACAGGCAACACCAGAGCCAGAGCAAGGAGATACTGAACTTGCAGATATGACAAATGGAGTAATAGAAATAAAATGGTTAAGTGGAACAAGCTATAATGTATCAAGCAGTCCAAACGCACCAGTAATCAAAACAGATTTACCAGAAGGAACAACAATGGAGCAAGTAGTATTTAATGAAGAAAATAATACATGGGAAGCTGGAACAGAATATAGCTATGTAAAAGGGACCGGAACAGAAGATAATACATCTAGCCACTGGGCAAATGCAAAAGTAACAAAAAATGGAGTAGAAAGCTACTTTGTATGGATACCAAGATATGCATATAGAATAGTGTATTTTAATTCATTGGATAGTAAAAATGAATACTTAAATGGAGAATTAACAGAAGAACAAGGAGTAGCAGAAGGAAAAATAATAGGATATTCAGATAGTAGAGGAATAGTAGATGCAGAAGGAAAAAAATTAGCAGGGGTAGAAAGTACAACAAAAACAATGGTAAGTGAAGATTATTTTATGGTACATCCAGCCTTTATAGCAGATGTAGATGAAGGAGGCTGGACAAGCGAACTTACTGGAATATGGGTAGGAAAGTTTGAATCAAGCTCAGTGGAAGGAAATAGTGATACAGTAGAAGGAGATAACACAACAGCAAAAACAGTAAAAGTACAAGCAGGAGTAAATAGTTGGAGAAATATTACAATAGGAAACATGTATACAGTATCAAGAAATTATGCAGAAGAATTAAATAGTCATATGTTAAAAAATAGTGAAAGGGGAGCAGTAGCATATTTAACAGAAAGCACATATGGAAGAAACGGAACAGAAATAGGCTTTAGTAATCAAGGTTTTAGTACAGGAGGAGGAAGTGGAGATGCATATATAGAAGCAACAAATCAAAATCAAAGCTCAACAGGAAATGTATATGGGATATATGATTTAAGAGGAGGTTCTTGGGAATATGTGGCAGGATATCTTAGAGGAGGCTCATTAGGAAATGGAGCATTTGCAAATGGAACAAGTGATGAATATTCAACAGCATATGAAAGTAATGTAGAAAAGACAGCGTATAAATATGGAGATGCGACATACGAAACACATGGCTGGCATCAGGACTATGTCTATTTTGTGAACTCTGATCGCTCGTTTTTCATTCGTGGAGGCCGCTATTACGATGGTGCGGCTGATACAGGTGTGTTTAACTATTACAGTTATAATGGCAATGCCAACTACGACGACTCGTTCCGCTTGGGTCTAGTAATGTAATGTGAAATCTGTATATTGTAAATGTCAATAATTTTTGTTTACCATTTACAGATATCCTCATCAATAATACAATTGTCTATTAATAAAAACATAAAAAGTATAATTTAAGAAAAAATGCATATAATTATTACGAAAAAATTCCGTAAGCGGAAAAAATTCGTGATGAAAAATTGACTAAAACCTCAAACAAGTGGTATAATTATTACGAAAAAGTTCCGTAAATGGAAAAAATTCGTAATGGAGGATTTGGATTATGGAAATAAAAAGAGATTATTATTTGAAAGAACTTATAGACAGAATAGATAATGGACTTATAAAAATAATAACAGGAATTAGAAGATGCGGTAAATCTTATTTATTAAATATAATTTTTAAAAATTATCTTATAGAACAGGGAACAGATAAAGAACATATAATACAATTAAGCCTAGATGAGAATAAAAATAAAAATATTTAGATCCAGATGTACTAGATGAATATATAAGAAGCTTGATTAAAGATGAAAGCAAATATTATATATTATTAGACGAAATACAAGAAGTTAAAGATTTCGAATCAGTACTAATTGGCTTTATGCACATAAATAATGTAGAAATATATGTAACCGGAAGTAACTCGAAATTTTTATCATCAGACATTGTAACAGAATTTAGAGGAAGAGGGGATGAAATAAGAGTATATCCTCTATCTTTTGCAG
>CALXZF010000074.1 GCA_944393165.1 uncultured Clostridia bacterium | reverse complement strand
AGAGCCATTTGAAAACTCTGGTTTATGTTCATCAATGCAAACTGAAATGTTAAAAATAGGTATGCAGACCGACTTAACGGAAATGATAAGAAAACTTGTAGAGTATATGGAAATCGATATTGACAATCTAATACAAAGATTAATGTCAGTATTACCACAGATTGTGTATTCAATAGTAGGTGTATTCTTGATATTCCTAGTTATTGTAATTATAGTTCCATGCATACAACTTTATATGGGTACTTGGTTATTCGACGCTGTCGATTTACCAGCATAAGAGTAATAAAGTAATTGTAATGTAATCAGGATTAAAATTTGTTTTTAATTCTGATTATATTAATTATATTATTACAATTTGCTATTGTTTTTGGGGCAAAGCACTGTATATTTTATATTGTTTGTTTTCGGCCCCCAACATCGTACAAACTGTATATGCTCAAATTCTTTTCGCATAACAGTTTGTAAACTTGTCGGTCCCCACCTTCAGCACTCAAACAGAAAATATAAAATATACAGTGCTTTGCCTATTCGTATTAGCATTAATTAATCTTAATTTAGTTATAAATCTACACAAGATGAATTTTTTATAAAAAATAACTCGAATATGCCGGTCAAGCTGATTTTCACATTCCATTCCATATTCTCGTCTTTTTTATAAAAAATTATCTTGTTTAAAATTTAAAAGTGAGTAGTGTCCAAAAACGCAAATTTTAGAGAGGAGAGCATGAGTTTAATGAAAATTGGAATTGATTTAGGGCGGAAGCCATGTTGGAATTGGATTAGTTAACGAAAGAAGTGGGAAGATAGTTCAAAAGATTGAAGCAGATATAAATGAAGGAAAAATACTGACGAATAATAATGAGAGCAGCATGCAAGTGGCTGAAGGAACTAGTAAAGGATTAGAAGATAGTATTTTTGATTTTATAGAGAGTAAGATAGAGCATTTTAAAGAGTCAAATAAAATTGATTTAATTGGTATTGCAACACCAGGCAATCCAGATAATAATGATTTGTGTGTAAAGAATTTGGTAAATTTGGGTATTAATAACTTGAGCTTTAAAAGAATTTATGAAAAATACAATATTCCAATTCAAATTAAAAACGATGCGAAAGCAGCAGGTCTTGCAGAATTAAAATATGGTGCACTTAAAGATTATAAAGATGCTGTATTCTTATGCCTAGGTACAGGAATTGGCTCTGCGGTATTTTTAAATGGCAATCTATTACAAGCGAATAAACATATTGGCTTTGAGCTTGGGCATATGGTAATAGATAGGAATGGAGAGCAATGCAATTGCGGAAAAAAAGGATGTTTTGAAACTTATTGCTCAATGAAGAAATTTAAAGAAAATGCAAAGAAAATATTGGGATTAGAGAATGTATCGCCTGCACTATTGCCAGAAAAAATAATACAAAACATTAATGATAAAGACATGCACAACCTTGTAAATGAATTTATAGATAATTTGATAATAGGGTTATCAAATATTATAGATATATTTGAACCAGAAGCAATTTGTTTAGGAGGCAGTTTTGTTTATTTTAAAGATGTATTTTCTAATAAACTTTCGTATGAAATGGAAAGAAGAAAATATGTGTTTAATAAAGAATCACTACCTAAATTAGTTCTAGGAGAATTATATAATGATGCAGGAATATTAGGTGCGACCATAACATAATATTTGACAAAAATCATAAAACATAGTATAATAATTTACAGTTGTTACCAAAATAGGTAAAGAAGAGATTTATATATAGTTTAGTTAAAGAGAAATAAAATATAATATTGTAAATTATTGAACGGATTATAAAATAAAAAATAGTAATATAGAAATATGCTTATGGTGCGGAAAATATATTAAGCATGTTATATAATTTGTGCTTGAAAAATTAAAAAATAATAGTAGATATAGTTTTAAAATCGGAAAGTAGTTTATAATATTATAGACTACTTTTTTGTTTTTTTTTATTATAGAAAAATGAATTTATTATAATTTAAAAATGTCTATAATAATAATTTATAATTACAGAGAAAACTTAAATGCCATAAACAAAAATGGCTTTTGCTGATTATTTGTTTAGTAGAATAAAGAAATAATTGAAATCACATATTTGCTGTATATAAATTAGATAAAAAGAAAAGGAGAGATTTAATGGAAAGAAAAGAAACTTTAGAAAAAAATGTTTATACAAAAACAGAGACTAAAAAAAGAAGGATGCCAAGAAAAAAGAATAAAGTACAAGAGATTCAAATGGCACAAACAGAGACTAAGAAAGTAAAAAAAGAGGGAAATTCAAAAGCAAAATCAAATAAAGAAAATACTGGACGCAAAAATTTAGAAAGTAAAACTAAAACAAATTTACCAAAATTTGAGTTCAAAAAAGAAAATTTGAAAATAATACCACTTGGTGGATTAGATGAAATAGGAAAAAATATAACAGTATTCGAATACGGAAATGAAATTGTTTTAGTTGACTGTGGACTAGAATTCCCAGAAGATGATATGCTAGGTGTAGACTTAGTAATACCAGATATAACATATTTAGAAAAAAACAAAGATAAAATTAAGGGATTAGTAATTACTCATGGTCACGAAGACCATATTGGAGCAATACCATATATTTTAAAACAAATAAATATGCCAATTTATGCTACAAGATTAACAGTAGGTCTAATAAAAAACAAATTACAAGAACATAAATTATTAGAATCTACAAAATTAAATATTGTAGAACAAGGACAAACAATTAACTTTGGAAGTATTAGAGTAGAGTTTATAAGAAGTAATCATAGTATACCAGACTCTGTAATGCTAGCTATATATACACCAGTGGGAACTATTCTTCATACAGGAGATTTTAAGGTTGATTTTACACCAATTGATGATAAATTAATGGATTTAGGAAGAATAGCGGAAATTGGTAACAAAGGTATTTTAGCATTAATGTCAGATAGTACAAACTCTGAAAGAAAAGGATATACAATGTCCGAAAGAACAATTGGAGAGGTATTTGACAGATTATTTCAAAATAACAAAAAAAGAATAGTAGTTGCAACTTTCGCATCAAATGTGCACAGAGTTCAACAAATTGTGAATTGTGCTAAAGAATATGGAAGGAAAATTGCAGTTTGTGGTAGAAGCATGATAAACATGATAGAAACTGCAAGAGAAATAGGATATATCGATGCACCAGAGAATATGTTTATCGATATAGACATGATAAAAAATTACACAGATGACCAACTTGTAATAATAACTACAGGAAGCCAAGGAGAACCTATGTCAGCACTTACAAGAATGGCAGCAGGAGACCATAAAAAAGTAGTTATTACTCCAAATGATATGGTTATAATATCTGCAACACCAATACCAGGAAATGAAAAATTGGTTTCTAATGTTATAAATGATTTAATGAAAATTGGAGCAGAAGTTATATATAGTGCATTAGAAAATGTCCATGTATCTGGACATGCTTGCAAAGAAGAACAAAAATTAATTTTAGCACTAACAAAACCAAAATTCTTTATACCAGTACACGGAGAATATAGACAATTAAGAGCACATGCTGAAACAGCTAAAGAAATGGGAGTTCCAGCAGAAAACATATTTATATTGCAAAATGGTAAAACTTTAGAATTAAATAGAAATGAAGCTAAAATAACCACATCAGTTCCTTCTGGTAAAGTATTAGTTGACGGATTAGGAGTAGGTGATGTTGGAAATATAGTTTTAAGAGATAGACAACACTTGTCACAAGACGGATTAATAGTAATAGTTATGACTATGGATTCAAGCACAGGAGAAATAGTATCTGGACCAGATGTTGTATCAAGAGGATTTGTATATGTTAGAGAATCTGAAACTTTAATGGACGATGTAAAGAGAGTTATTAAACAAGAAGTTAGAACATTTGAAGAAGAAGGAGTAAGGGATTGGGCTACAATAAAATCTACATTGAAAGATGATTTGAGAGATTATATTTTCCAAAGAACAAAGCGTAATCCTATGATTTTGCCAATTATAATGGAAGTGTAATAGAATATAGTAATACCAAGGGACATGTGTAAAAGAGAGGGGTAATAATAGATGAATTACAAAGAGCTAGCAGACTTAATATTTCCAAACGCAAAGGAAATTTCATATTATGAAGAAAAATATCCAGAGAGAAATTTAAAAGAAGGGGCAGTCGTATCTAGATTTGCACCAAGTCCAACAGGTTTTGTGCATATAGGTGGGTTATATCAAGCCTTAGTTGCAAAAGAAATGACAAAGAAAACTGACGGAGTA
Organism: uncultured Clostridia bacterium; assembly: GCA_944393165.1. Next base: position 4,985 of record CALXZF010000074.1, on the reverse strand, counting down.
TTTTTCTTAAGGGTTGAAGACACTGACCAAAAAAGAGAAGTAGAAAATGGAGTAACAGGAATTGTTAATTCATTAAAAGACTTCGACATATTGCCAGATGAAGGTATGGTAACAGATACAGAAGAAATAGGAAATTATGGACCATATAAGCAATCTTTAAGAAAAGAAATTTATGAAGTTTATGCAAAATACTTATTAGAACAAGGCAAAGCTTATCCATGTTTTTGCTCTGCAGAAGAAGTAGAAGAAATAAGAAAAAAACAAGAAGCAAAAAAAATAAGACCTGGATATTATGGAGTATGGGCAAAATGCAGAAATTTAACTGTAGAAGAAGCAGCAGAAAAAATTAAAAATGGAGAAAAATACATTATTCGTTTTAAATCTCCAGGTAGAGAAGATAGAAAAATAAAACATCATGATATAATAAAAGGAAATGTGGATTTCCCAGAAAATGACCAAGATATAGTCATTATAAAAGCTGACGGACTTCCTACTTATCATTTTGCGCATGCAGTTGATGACCACTTGATGAGAACTACTCATGTTATAAGAAGTGATGAATGGCTTTCTTCAGTACCACTTCATTTACAATTATTCCATGAGTTAGGATTTAAAGCACCTAAATATGCACATATTTCACCAAGAATGAAAAATGATAATGGAAACAAGCGTAAATTAAGTAAAAGAAAAGACCCAGAAGCTGCAGTATCATATTATAAGCAAGAAGGAATACCGGTACTTGCAGTAAAAGAATATTTGCTAAACATTGCAAACTCTACATTTGAAAATTGGAGAAGAGCAAATCCTGATAAGAGTTTGGACGAATTTGATTTCAACTTAAATAAAATGAGTGTAAGTGGAGCTTTATTTGATATGGTAAAACTATTGGATATTGGCAAAACTGTAATCTCAAAAATGACTGCAGAAGAAGTATATGAAAATTCTTTAGTTTGGGCAAAAGAATATGATAAAGAATTAGAGGAAATGCTAGAAGATAAAGAATATTCATTAAAAGTATTAGGAATTGAAAGAGGAAATAAAAAGCCAAGAAAAGACATATCAAAATGGGCTGATGTAAAAAACTGCATTATATATATGTATGATAATAAATTCTTAAATGAAGATATATCATACGAATATGCTAAAATTTCAAATAAAGAAGAAATAAATAAATTATTAAAATCATATATCGAAGAATATTTTGATATTAATGATGACAAAGAAACATGGTTTGATAAAATTAAAGATTTAGCTGAAAAATATGGTTATGCAAGAGAAGTTAAAGAGTATAAAGCAAACCCTGATAATTTCCCTGGACATGTAGGAGATGTAAGTACTGTGCTAAGAATTGCTCTAACTGGTAGACAAAACACACCAGACATGTATGAAATCATGAAAGTCCTTGGAAAAGACAGTGTAGAAGCAAGGTTTAATAAAGCGGTTGCCAAATAAATATAGCAAAAGGAGCAGCGGTTATGGAATATAATGTAGGAGATGTAGTAAGAACAAAAAAACAGCATCCATGTGGTAGCAAATTATGGGAAATAACAAGAGTAGGGGTGGACTTTAAGCTAAAATGCTTAGGTTGCGGACATACTATAATGATAGAAAGACCAAAAGCTTTGAAAATGATAGTGAGGAAAGTAGAATGATAATAAAAAATCCAGAATTTAAAATTTCAGCAGTAAATCCAAAACAATATCCTAATGATAATTTGCCACAAATAGTATTAGTTGGAAAATCAAATGTAGGAAAATCTTCTTTTATTAATTCAATGGTTAATAGAAAGAGGTTAGCAAGAACTAGTAGCGAACCTGGAAAGACTAGACAAATTAATTTCTATAACATGGATAATAAATTCTATTTTGTTGATTTACCAGGTTATGGATACAGTAAAATGTCGAAAAAAGAACAAGTTAAAGTTGGAGGATTTATAGAAGAATATTTGCAAAAAAGCAAAAACATAGCATTAATACTGTTTTTAATAGATATTAGACATTCTCCAACAGAAAATGATAGATTAATGTATAGATATGTGATAGATGCAGAAAAACCATGTATCATTATAGCAAATAAAGCAGACAAAATAGCAGTAACCAAGGTGGATTCAGCAGTAGAAAAATTGAGAGAAGAACTAAATCCATTAAAGGATTTGACATTTTTACCATATTCGTCAGAAAGAAGAATCTATGCAGATGAAATATGGCAACATATTGAAAAAATGCTTTAAATATGTTATTATAATTATGTAAAGCAAAAATGCCGATTTTGAATTTAGAGGAGGAACACATCATGATTATTTCATCATCAGTAGAAAAGAAATCTTATTCAGAAAGGATAGAAGAGGGAGAAAGAACAATGAAGCGGATAGACAAACGAATTCAAACGCTAGAAAATCTTTCAAAATTGTCACAACCACAGGAAGCCGAATTAAAAAGATTGATAAAAACGAGACAGATATTAATAAAAAGAATCAGTCAATGGCTCTTAATTAAAGAAATGCAAGAAGTGGATAAAAAAATAGGTGACAACATATCAAAAGGAATAAGAACTCCAGACGCTCGACTGGAATTAGAAGAGCTGAATGAAATGTTTGATTCTATTTGCAAAACATTCAAATAATGGCAATAAAGCGAACAAAAAATGAAGTCTACTTTTAAAGTAAACTTCATTTTTTTTGCTTTTATATAACAAGTTTTTCACTATACTTAAGTTGCATTTTGACCGATTTGTAGGAGCATGTTCCTATTTTTTAGGTACTAACTTTTCAGTTCCACCCATGTAAGGGCGAAGAACCTCTGGAATATTTATACTTCCGTCTTCATTATAGTTATTCTCTAAAAATGCTATAAGCATACGAGGTGGAGCAACAACAGTGTTGTTCAATGTATGAGCATAATAATTACCTTTTTCTCCTTTAATTCTAATACCAAGACGCCTTGCTTGTGCATCTGTTAAATTTGAACAACTTCCAACCTCAAAATATTTTTGTTGTCTTGGACTCCATGCTTCCACATCACAACTCTTAGCTTTAAGGTCAGCTAAATCTCCACTGCAACATTCTAAAGTTCTAACAGGTATATCTAAACTTCTAAATAATTGGGCTGTATATGACCATAATTTGTCATACCATTCCCAGCTGTCTTCAGGTTCACATACGACTATCATTTCTTGTTTCTCAAATTGGTGTATACGATAAACACCACGCTCTTCAATTCCGTGAGCACCTTTTTCTTTTCTAAAACAAGGAGAATAAGATGTCATTGTATATGGCATATCAGCTTTTTGAAGAATTTGTCCTTTGAATTTACCAATCATAGAATGTTCGCTAGTTCCAATTAAATATAAATCTTCTCCTTCAATTTTATACATCATTGCATCCATTTCTTCAAAACTCATAACACCAGTTACAACATCGCTACGAATCATAAATGGGGGAATGCAATAAGTAAATCCCTTATTTATCATAAAATCTCTAGCATATGAAAGAATTGCAGAGTGAAGTCTTGCAACATCTCCCATTAAATAATAAAATCCATTTCCGGCAACTCTACGAGCTGAGTCTAGGTCCAATCCATTTAAACTTTCCATTATATCAGCATGATATGGAATTTCATATGGTGGTACAATAGGATCTCCGAATTTCTCAATCTCAACATTTTTACTATCATCTTCACCTATTGGAACAGACTCATGGATTATATTTGGAATTTTCATCATTCTTTCAGTAATTTGGCTAGAATATTCGTCCTCTAATTTTTCATTCTCTTCAAGTTTTTTATTTATCTCTTGAACTTGGACTTTAATCTTTTCAGCTTCTTCCTTTTTGCCATTTCTCATAAGATTGCCAATTTCAGAGCTTAGCGAATTTCTTTGACTTCTTAGGTCATCACCAGTAAGCTTAGCTTCTCTATTCTTTTTATCGAGTTCTAAAACTTCGTCTACAAGAACAAGCTTATGATTTTGAAATTTCTTTCTAATATTTTCTTTAACCACTTCAGGGTTCTCTCTTAAAAATTTTATATCTATCATAATAACCTCCTTCAGGTAAAATATAACAACGATAATGATAGTTTACCACAAAATTTAAATTTTATCAATGTTTCTTAAATAAATTGAATAATATACCACACCAACTTCCTTTTATCAAAGAATGTGGTGTGGACTTTATTTCAGCTTATATTTATATGAATGAATTTTGCGATAACTTTAATCTCTAAGCCACTCTACAGCTCTACCTCCTAATTTGGTATAAATATTAATTTTTCTTCCTTTCTTCTTTTGATTCTCCAAATTTATATTATCATAACAGCAACTACTTTGCAAATATTAATAGGTGCATATTAAAAATATTTTATAGTATAAAATACTTGCAGGGAGGAAGGAATATGAACAAATTAAAAATACCAGAGAATCATAGCGGAGTTAGCAAAACTCTAAGATTGCCAGAAAACATAGTTGATGATATACAAAATCTTGCTAACCTTAAAAATTTATCATTTAATAAAGTAGTAATATCCTTACTTGAATTTAGTTTGAATAATTTAGATGAAAATGATAAAAAAGAACTAAATAAATTAAAGAAATAGATGACTTAAAGATAGGTGAAAATCTATCTTTTTATTTGCAATTTAATTTTTAAATCATTATCTAAATAAAATATCATTTCGTCTTTATTAATCATGGTTTGAAATACTTGTTTTAAAAGGATTCAATTATATTCTTTACTGTTTTCACACATAATATTCTAAAAAATTCAAATATTTAGTTAATTCTTGCATAAATTGGAAATTACATGAATATAATAGTAACAATATATTTATGCAAAATTATAAAAGAACATCAAATAGATGTAGATTCAAAAGGAGGTAAATGAGTAATGTATGAAGAATATGTGAGAGAGAACAAAATTGAGGACAAGTCTGACGATGAGAAGAATTTAGAGTTAATAGTTAGCATTATAAAAACCAAAAATGAATTAGATT
>CALXZF010000073.1 GCA_944393165.1 uncultured Clostridia bacterium | reverse complement strand
AGGCAGAGATGGAAAAACTATTAAGTGAATTTAAAAATTGAATGAAAAGGAGTTGGTTTTATAAATAAATAAAAAATTAAATCATAAAATTTAATAAAAAGGAAAAGGGGGAATTATAGAATGGAGGTAGTACTAAAAGCAAAACACACATTTAAAACTGATATATCAAACGAAGAATTATTTAGGGATAGATTTAATGAGATATTGTTAAAAGTTATATTGCATCTTGAACAAAATTACCAAAGTAGTTAAAAAATTATAAATAACTATCAAAAAGGGGTATAATATAAGTTGTAATCGATTTAGTTCTGATAGTTATATACAGAATTGGAGGATATAACTATGAGAGCAAGAGTTGGTATTTATGGGAGGTTATCACAAGAAGATATAGATAAGATAAACAAAGAAGATGAAAGCGAAAGTATTCAAAATCAAAAAAGAATGCTATTAGAATATGCTTTAAAAAATGATTGGGATGTAGTTGATATTTATATAGACGAAGACTATTCAGGTGCAGGGGTTTATAGACCAGATTTTGAAAGAATGATAAAAGATTGTGAAAATAGAAAACTAGATATAGTTTTATGCAAGAGTCAATCAAGATTTTCAAGAGATATGGAAATAGTTGAAAGATATATAAATAATAAATTTAAAGAATGGAATGTTAGATTTATTAGTTTAGTAGATAATATTGATACTGATAATAAATCTAATAAGAAGTCTATTCAAATATTAGGATTAACTAATGAATGGTATTTAGAAGATTTATCTGATAATATTAAAAGAACTATAAGAAATAAAAAGGAATCTGGACAGTTTACTGGTTCATTTGCTCCTTATGGTTATTTAAGAAGTGAAGAAGATAAGCACAAATTAGTTATTGATCCAGTTGCTTCAATCATTGTAAAAAAGATATTTGAAATGTACAAGCAAGGTTATGGTTATACTAAAATAGCAACTTATTTGAATGATACTAATGTTCCTAGTCCTTATGAACACAAAAAAGCCAGCGGTAGTAAATTTGTATGTGGAAATGTAGGAAAAGAAAAATCATATTGGTATTCAGATACAATTGCCAAAATCTTAAAAGATGAAGTATATATTGGTAATCTAGTACAAGGAAAAACTAGACACATAAGTTATAAAAATAAAAAATCAGTTCCTGTTCCTAAAGATGAATGGATAATTGTTAAAAATACACATGAACCTATAATAGATGAAGATACCTGGAATATAGTTTCTGCTAAATTTAAAGGTAGGACAAAGCCAAGTAAATCAGGAGAAATTCATATGTTTACTCAAAAGGTATATTGTGATTGTTGTAAGAAAATATTTTACAATGGTTATTCTAAATCAGGAAATGGTACTAAACATTATTATTTAACTTGCAAGTCTAGAAAATCAGGTGTATTTTGTGAAAATAATTTATCAATTAGAGTAGATAAATTAAAAGAGTTTATTCTTAACGAGATTAACGAATATATCAAAGTTTATCATAATTCTAAAACTTTAAATGAGAAATACCAAAAATTAAATACTGAAAATAATAAAAATGAGATTCAAGAACAAATAAAAACTTTAGAAAAACAACAAATTGACTTAGAAAAATTACAAAGCAAAAAGAATTCATATTTAAAAAAACTATATGAAGATAGAATAGAGGGTTTTATTACCGATGAGCAATACAAAGCTTTTAGTAAAGATTACGATGATGAATTAAACGAATTGCAAAACAGGATTCAGTTAATAAAAGGTGAAATCACTCTCTTAAATCAAAAGCATAATGATATGATTGATAGAGATAAAATATTTAATAAATATAAAACTATAAAAGAATTGGATAGAAGTATATTAGATGATTTTATAGAAAAAATATATATCGGTGCAGTAGATAAGGAAACAAATGAACGAGAAATCAATATTGTATGGGCTATATAAATTAGTCCATACAAGACTTGTGTAGAATAAACATAACCTTCACACGGAGGAAGCGATCCGGGAGCGACTGGGAATGGAATTATTGAGAAAGATTTAAACTTAAAGATATCACAGTATATGTATGATAGATTTAAAGAGTTGGGGATCCCTGTTTATATCACACGTGATACAGATGAAACATTAAATCCGACAGAGAGGGTAGAACGTATTTTAAATGCCTTTGGCAACAGAGAAGATGTTATTGTTATTTCTAACCATATTAATGCAGATGCAACGACAGCAGATGGAGCAGAAGTAATATATGCACTTCGTAATAATGATGTATTGGCAAATTTAATTTTGGAGGAAATCGAAAAAACTGGTCAAAATATTAGATATTCTTTTCAAAGAAAACTTCCTGGGGATCAATCAAAAGATTATTATTTTATCCACAGGAATACAGGAGTGACACAACCAGTTATCGTAGAATATGGTTTTTTAGATAGTAATAAAGATGACCCGGAACAGTTAAAAAATAATTATAAGTCGTATGCGGATGCGGTTGTAAGAGCAGTGTTACGATATTTAGGGATTGAAGGGGAGCAATCCGGAACTTATACAGTCCAGTCTGGGGATAGTCTTTGGAGTATAGCAAAACGTTACAATGTTACAGTTGATGCGTTAAAGAGTGCAAATAAGTTAACGACGAATGTATTATCGATTGGGCAAGTACTAAAGATACCTGAATCTGTTGTTGGTGATAATAATATTTCTGAAAATGAAATTATATATGTTGTTGCTCCAGGGGATAATTTATGGGAAATTGCACGACAATATGGAGTTACAGTAGATCAATTAAAGCAAACTAACAATTTAGTGAGCGATTTATTGACTGTTGGAATGGAATTAAAAATACCAACGAAAAGTACAATTCCGCCAACAAGCGAAATGGATGTTGTATATACAGTAAAACCTGGAGATTCTCTTTATCGTATTGCTCTTGCCAATAATATTACAGTAGATCAATTAAGAAAATATAATAATTTAACAAGTGATATGCTATCAGTTGGACAAAAATTACGAATTCCATCAGCAACGCAAACGGTATATGTCGTGAAGGCGGGAGATAGTCTTTGGAGTATCGCAAATCGGTATGGAACGACAATTGATGTGCTCCGAAGAAAAAATAATTTAACTACAGATACATTATCAGTTGGTCAAAGATTATATATATAAAATATCTGCACGGAATACACGTGTAGATTTTTATGCTCTAATGTAATAGAGGTGACTTATGATTTATCCAAAATTTTTACGATCAGGATCACAAATATTAGTGGTATCTCCAAGTGAAATCGTTGACGAGCAACTAGAAAAATATTACATTCCATGCTTATTTGATATTGATTTAGGGCATAGATCATCTAGAATGACATTTATCAATGGAGCATATGGTATTGTTGATTGGGATGGAAAAGAAGGAAAGTTTCAACAGACTTTAAAAAAGATAGCAGAGTCTATCTTTTTTTTATTAATTTTATTTTCATAGTAGCAAAATGGGCATATTTACATATTTTAATGTAGAGGTGAATTTATGATGGAACGAGTAGTTACTGGAGTTGTAATAGATGCCGCACATGGAGGAGAAGATGCTGGCAATACGGGGAA
>CALXZF010000072.1 GCA_944393165.1 uncultured Clostridia bacterium | reverse complement strand
ATAAAATGAAAAAATATGATTTATCAAGGTGTGTTAATAAACAAAGAATAGATGATTATAAAGAAAAATTAAAAATGTTGAAATTAGGGTTAGAAAATCATCTAAATACAAAAATTCAAAATTTATCTGGAGGACAACAACAAGCGATTTCATTATTGATGGCAACAATTAATCCTATAGATATTTTAATACTAGATGAACATACTGCTGCTTTAGATCCCAAAACGGCTGAAATTATAATGAAACTTACAGACAAAATAGTAAAAGAACATAAGATTACTACTTTAATGATTACTCATAATATAAAATATGCAATAAATTATGGAAGTAGATTGTTAGTCTTAAAACAGGGAAAGATTGTTTTAGATAGGAGAGGAAAAGAAAAAAGTAACACTAGATATGAAGAATTAATAGATAAATTTGATTGCTTTTAAAAATATGCAGAAGCAAAAAACTTCTGCACACTTTTTTAATAAAATTTAGAGTTTATGTTATAAATAGTTACAGAAATTTAAGTTTAAATAAAAAGTTGACAGCATGTAAAAAACTATAGTATAATAGATATGCATAGGGTTGTATAGCTCAGTTGGTAGAGCATCTGCCTTACAAGCAGGAGGTCATAGGTTCAAGATTTATTGGAACCACCAAAGATAAAGCATGGCAAAGCAAGAAAATAAAAAGTTTTATTTTTCTTGCTTTTATTTTTTAAAAATAAATTTAAGGGGGAAATTTAATGTTAGAAGGAAAGTATAACGCAAAGGAATCTGAAAAAAAATGGCAAGATTTTTGGGAGGAAACAGAAATTTACAAATTTAATCCAGAAAGTACAGAAAAGATATTCTCTATTGATAATCCTCCTCCAACGGTAAATGGAAAAATTCATATAGGACATGTTTTTTCTTATACACAAATTGAAATGATTGCAAGATATATGAGAATGAAAGGATATAATGTATTTTATCCTTTTGGATTTGATGACAATGGTTTACCTACTGAAAGATTAGTAGAAAAACAAATTGGGAAGAAAGCGAATCAATTATCTAGAGAAGAATTCACAAAGTTGTGTTTAGAAACTACTGCAAAATATGAAGAACAATTTAAAGAACTATTTAAATCTCTTGGATTTAGCGCAGATTGGGATTATATGTATTCGACAATGGGAGAAAAAGCACAAATGACATCACAAAAATCATTTATTGATTTATATAACAAAGGAAAATTACATCATGAAGAAGAACCTTGTTTATGGTGTAAAGAATGTCAAACATCTATTGCTCAAGCTGAACTTGAAACAAAAGAGGTTGACACAAAGTTTAATTATTTAAATTTTAGAGTTCCAGAACTAAATGAAGATTTAGAAATTGCAACAACTAGACCAGAACTTTTACCTGGATGTGTAGCTGTATTCGTAAATCCAAACGATAAAGAGAAAGCAAAGTATATAGGTAAAGAAATTGAAGTCCCTTTGTTTGGATATACTGTAAAAATAATGGCTGATGAAAAGGTTGACTTAAATAAAGGTACTGGAGCTGTTATGTGTTGTACCTATGGAGATGCAACAGATGTTGAATGGTGTAAAAAATATAATTTACCAGTAAAACAAATTATTCAAAAGCATGGAACTATCTCAAAAGACATTGAAAAATATGGTGGGATGACAACAGAAGAAGCTCGAGAAACAATTATAAAAGATTTACAAGAAAAAGGTTATTTATTGAAACAAGAAGATTTAAAACATCAAATAGGAGTACACGAAAGGTGTGGAACGCCAGCTGAATTCATTAGAGAAAAACAATGGGAAATTGATTTAGTTAATGATAAAGACAGATTGTTAAAAGCAGGTTCAGATGTGAATTGGAACCCTAAATCTATGAAAACTAGATATGATGATTGGGTAAAAAATATACAATGGAATTGGGGAATCTCAAGACAAAGATATTTTGGTATTCCTTTTCCTGTATGGTATTGTAAGGAATGTGGAGAAACAGTATTAGCCAAAGAAGATCAACTTCCTGTAAATCCTTTATCTACAAATCCAAATGAGCCATGTCCTTGCTGTGGAGGAACTGAATTTGAACCAGAAAAGGATGTTATGGACACTTGGGCTACTTCTTCATTAACTCCACTAATAAATGCAGATTGGGCAAGAGATGAGAATGGAGAGATGATGAAGAAAATTTATCCTATGAGCTTAAGAGCTAATGCACATGATATTATAAGAACATGGGATTTTTATACTATCGCAAAAAGTTTATATCATACTGGAGAATTACCTTGGAAAGATATAATGATTGCAGGACATGTTTTGGCACAAAAAGGTGAAAAGATAAGTAAAAGTAAATGTAATTCAGGTATGGAACCAGAAAAAATATTAGAACAATATTCTGCAGATGCAATTAGATATTGGACGGCAACTGGAAAATTAGGCAATGATGTAATGTATTCAGACGGAACATTAAAAGATGCAAATAAATTTATAAATAAATTATGGAATGTAGCTAAATTTGCAACAATGAATTTACAAGACTATAATCCAGAAGAGAATAAAGATACAAGATTATTACCAATGGATAGATGGACATTAAGTAAACTTGCAAAAATGAAAGAAGAATATGATGACTATTTTAGTAGATATGAACCAGGATTGGCATTAAATGCTTACCAAAAATATTTCTGGGATTATTGTGATAATTATGTTGAAATTGCAAAACATAGACTATATAATCCAGATTTATATGGAGAAGATGCTAAAAAATCTGCTCAAAAGGCTACTTATGATAGTATGCTACAATTATTAAAAATGGGTTCAGTTTATTTGCCACATGTTACTG
>CALXZF010000071.1 GCA_944393165.1 uncultured Clostridia bacterium | reverse complement strand
AATACTAGTGCAACTGTTACTATAATCTTCTTTCTCATATTATCCTCCTTCCTTCTAAACTTTTTTATTTAGAACATATTTTCTTATTCCAAATATTCCTAATCCTATGATAGCCATGACTCCTAATGCTATTGATACATACATTATTATTTGGCTACCTGTTACTATAGATACAACTACATCTGCTTTTGACATATCATCTTCATCACTTGCCATATTTGCTACTGTTGAATCTATATCTTGTAATCCTTGTTCATTATAGCTTTCGTATATCTCTGCACTATTCCCTAATGTGTCTATCATATCTTCTGTGATTTGTATGCTTACCACTAATGTTACTTCTTTTGATTCTCCTGGGTTTATTACTTCATTCTCTAAGCTTGCATTATATATATTTCCATTATCTGATAAATACCAATCTGCATTTAATTCTGTGTTGAAACTTACTTTCTCTGGTAAGTAATCTACTATTTTGTTTACATACCCTGGTACTGACCCTTCATTTGTTACTACTATTTTGTATTCTATTACTGCACTACTTTGGCCTACATTTCTTTCTAGTACTTCTACTTTTGCTACTTTCTCATTATTGTGCTCATATGTTGTTGTTCCTATTGTTGGTGTTGTAAGTGTTATTTTATTTACATATTTGTCTAATCTTAAGTCAAATTTATTTGCTGTATATAACCCTATGTCTATATCCCTTACATTTCCTCCATTTACTCTTATTACATCTGTAATTCCTGCTATTCTTCTTTCTCCATTAAATGTTAAATTAATATCTATTGCATCTGAGTTGAATGATGAATCTACTCCTTCTGCTTGATATGTTGTTAAACTATAATTTGATGAATCATATATGAACACTACTAAGTATTCTCCATTAGGTAAATTATCAAATTGATAATTTCCATTTTCTCCTGTCGTTGTCATTTTCTCTTCATTTGTGTCTGGGTCTCTTACTATTGCTGTTCCTTCTCTATTTAATAATACTACTTGTATGTTTGATAGTGTTTGTTCGCCCTCTTCTCTTCTTCCGTCCATATTTGCGTCTACCCATGCTGTTCCTGTTATTCTATATCTTCCTGTTGTTCCTGGATTGTCTTCTCCTTGATGTGCTTCCTCATTATATTCTATATAGTTTGTTACTGTATTTGTTTCTATTGTGTCAAATCCTTCTCCACTTATTACTACCTTATTTTGAATCTCTTTATCATTCTGGTCTGGTAATAAATCCGCACTTGCTACTATAGTTATTTCTTTTGTTTCTCCAGGCTCCAATCTTGGTATTGTAAAATATACACTTCCTTCTTCATTTGTTGTTGTTGATGTATATTCTTCATCTGCATACATAAATTTAGATTCTACATATGTTAATCCGTCTGGTAAATCATCTGTTATTTCTATATTTGTTACTACTCTTGAACTATTATTAGTTATACTAAATTTATATTCGATATTTTCTGTCTCTTTAACATATCTTGGTGATGATGTTAGCTCCGATACTTCTAGGTTTATTTCATCTGCATTGTATTCAACTAAATTTGAATAATGTTCTGCTACATTATCAGCAGTACCAGTAGCCATAAATGATATAGCATTAGTAGTATCGGTTATAGTCATATTTATATAAGTAAATTTTTGGCGTTCTATGCTACCCATATTTACTGTAAGTGTTCTGCTAGACTCATCATAAGATACTCCCTCAGTTGTTCCTTCTGAATCAGCAATACTTTCTCTTATATCTGCACTTTCTAAGTCTACACCTTCAGGTAACTTAAGAGTTAATTCCACATTATTTAAAGCTTCTTCTCTTTTAATATTTAATACCCTTATGTATAAACCAAGTTGATATCCTTCTCTTATAAAAGTAACTTCATCAATGTCTGGCATTATTTCAATAAACATATTTCCATAATGTACTTCTAATGCACATTCATTTGATTCTATTGAAGTATTTATATCATCTGAAGTTACACTTACTTTATTTACTATTTCTTGTACTGCATTTTCATCAGCATCTTCTGCATTTAATGAATCTATATAATCGTCAATTCTTAAATAGTATGTTGTATTTGCTGTTTCTCCTGCTTTAACTGTTCCTAAATCTATAGTTGTTTCTGCGGATTCCAAGTCATCAAAACCACTTACGCTTTTAAGTTCTGTAAGAGTCGTATACTCAGGAGCTGAAACATTCACTACTACATTTTCTGCATCAGCATTTCCTGCATTTTTTACAGAAACTCTCATCTTTACTATTTGGCCTTCTCTTATCATGTCTACACTTGAACTTAGGTTCACTTCTAATTGTGATCCCTCTCCTGTTGTCATTCCTATTATTGCTGATGTTTTGCTCTCTTCCATTGTTCCTATTTCTGCTTCATTATTGAAATATACTTTATACATATTATATGTACTATTATTTGCAGATAGGTTTTCTGGTATTGTTATATCGTATGTAAATTCTATTCTGCTTCCTGATTCCATTTTGTAGTCTTCATTAAATACTATCATATATGATTTTGTATTTGTTGTTGCTTCTTCTGCCCAACCATTATTTTCATCTTGTAAATCTCTTGTTGCATCTTGGTTGTCTGAATAGTATACTGTGTAGTTTTCTTCACTTACTCCTGATATTCCTAGTCCTGTTGCTAGTGGTGTTGTAAATGTTGATCCTAATTCTGTGTCTGTATCTATTTGTTTATTTCCTTCTGCTGGAATTCTTCCTAATATTACTACATTACTTATATCATTTGCATAGTTATTTATTACTGTTCCATTTACTGTCGCAACTCTTGAATCTGCAAATTTATCTATTTCTACTGTGTTTGGTTCTCCTGATATTGATAACACTGAATCTGCATCTTCTTTGTAGTTACTTATTCCATTTGCTGCTACTACTCCATTTGGTGCTACATAATTTACTTCTGTTTCTACTTCTCCTTCTGCTTTTGTTGCTACTTCATTTTCGTTTGTGTATTCCATTGTTATTTTGTCTGTTCCACTTGGTGTTAATGTATCTGTTGTTAAGTTTGTGTTTAGTACTATTATTGCTCCTTTATATTCTGCATCTATTGTGTATTCTGTTTGATTTCCTTCTAGCTCTACTTCTATTACTTTGTGTCCGTTTTCATCTACAACCTTTGCACTTTTTATTGTTAATCCATTTCCTAATAATATATCTGAACTATTTAATACTACCTCTTCTATCTCTTCTGGTAATGTTATTTTTAATGTTGGATTTTTAAATAATGCATTGTATGCACTTGATGTATCTAGTACCGCTCTTATTTCTACATTTTCGTTTGTTACTACTGTTGTTAAATCTGCTTTACTTATTGATAATTCTACTTTTGTTTCTGGCTCTTTTAGTAGCATTTGTCTCCATGCTGTAAATGTTGTTATATTTGTTTTTCCTTCTAGGTCTACTTGCATTTTCTCGAATTGTTGTAATTGTTCTTTAGAATATCCTTGATTTCCTTTAAGTGCCTTTACTATATTAATTTCTACTTGTCCTTCTGTAATAGGTGCTGAAGTAGTAATTACTAATTCATTGTTATCTTTTTCTGCTATATCTAAAACATATTTTCCGTCTTCTAAAGTAGATTCTTTATTTATTTTTCCTAGTTCTTCTCCCTCTGCTGTGCTTACTGTTATTTCTCCGTCTTCTCCTAACATTTTGTTAAATACTGCTTGGCTTATTTCTACTCTTTTATTATATGCATAGTTCTCTTCTCCTACTGTTGTTGCAAATTCATCATCTTCTCCTGTTAAGAATTTATCTACTCCTTGTGTAAATTCTAATCTATCTGTTAGTTTTGCACTATTTACTGTTGCTGTATATTTAGTAAAATATTCTGTTTCTGCTTTATTTTCAGCTTCTTTATTTGCATATAGATATCCTTTACTTATATCACTTGATGATTCTATGGCAAAATCTGTTGTTGCTCCTTCTCTTTCTTCAAATTTTACTTCTGCTGTTTCTTCTGCTGTTACTACTTTTTCTTCATTATTGTACACTGTTATATTTGCTGCCACTCTTATACTACTATCTATTCCATTTGACCTTGCATAATCATATATTTCTTCTCCTTCAAATAGGAATATTACTAAGTATTCATCTGCTACACCATTTTTCCATGATATGCTGTCTTCTAAGTTTGCTGTATTTATTGTTACTTTTCCTGCTTCTTGGTCATATGTGTAGTTTTCACTTGTAAAATCTAAGCCATCTGTTTTTCCATTTGTTGCTTCTGTATTTGTTGCAATTACATTTACTGATGTAGGTTTTGTATTATTTAGTGTTGGTACTGTTATTTCTATATTTGTCTCTTTTATTGGCAGGCTACTATCTTTTATATTTGATGTCACTGTTGCTCTTACCATTGCTCCATAATTTCCTCCTGTCGCATATGGTACATATTTTGTAGCTTCTACTTTTACTTCTGCTTCTGCATTTCCTGACCATGACAATTTATTGATTACTTCTTTTTCTACCTCGTTTTCTTCTCCTTCACTATCTACATATGTTCCTGTGAATTTTGTTGTTGTTTCTTTATTAAAGTAATCTGTTGTTACTATCTCTTCTTTTAATATTTCGATTGGAAGTTCTAAAGTAATATCTCCACCATTATTTATTCTATTTAATACTATTCTATTATTCTCTACATCAATGCTATGGATATTCTCATTTGAAATATCCTCTTTTAATTTGAAGTTAGCATTTGAAAATTCTATTGTTCCATTTTCTAGATATCCTGCATTATTCACTTTAATATTTGCATATATCTTTGCTTCTTCTGCTTCTATTTCAAATGTTGCACTATGCTCTCCCTCATTAAAATACGAATTAAACTCCACATTCCTTTGGTTTGTTTCAGATGTCTGTGAATTTAATTCTTCATTACTTAATGCATATGCTATTGTGTATTCTCCTAGAATAAGCATATTTGCACTCATTAAAATTATCACTAAAGTTACTGCAATAAATTTTTTCAATAGTTTACTCATAATAACCTCCATATATATTCAACATAAATATATTATACGACATTTTTATTGTTTTTTCAATACTTTCCAAGTTTTTCCTAAACTTTTTATGTATATTTATCCCATTTTTTCACTAACTAACATAATTTCGACAATATATTATATTATATGACAGTATTTTAGCATTTTTTTTCAAGTTTTCAACATATATTATTTATATAAATTTTGGAAATTTCTATTTCTATTTACGGAAGCTCAGTTCGACGCAAAATATTAAATTTATATTACATTTTTATTACTATTTTACAATAGTCACTTTTTTTATCTTTTTACATATTATATTATAGTATTTTTAACATATATTATATTGAGGTGAATGGATTATGAATGATAAAAAAAATCAAAATATGGATATGGCTCAATTAATGTCAATGCTTTCTAAAATGGATAAAAAAGACTTAGAACAAGGCTTAAGCAAAGTAAGTCAAATGTTAAAATCTAATGATGCAAATTCTATAATAAATGAGATTAAGAAGAAAAAATAATGTTTTAGAATGGAGGAATTTATATGAATGATAGCGATATGGGAAATTTGATGAATCAAATTAATTCAATGCTTAAAAATAATGAAATCCCTAGCGAATTAAAAAATTTAGTAAATAATATTAAAAATTCCTCTAATGATGAGCAATCTACTGAATCAAATTCAAAATCGAATGACAATACAGACGCTCCAGATATTGATATTAATACAATTTTAAAGATGAAACAAGTAATGGATTCTATGAAATCAAACAAAGATGATCCTAGAGCTAATCTTTTGCTTTCATTAAAGCCATATCTAAAAAAGAGTAGACAGCAAAAAGTTGACCAATATATAAAGCTTTTTGGTTTAGGTAAGGCTTTTGAGGCATTTAATTTTTTAGGTGGTGAAAATAAAAATGATGTATAACTTGCCATTTTATCCTCACTATTATAGTAGAAGATATAATTATTATAATCCAAATAATTTTAAACCACCAGTCCAAAAACAAAAAGAAGAGCCCGTCCATAAGAAAGTTTCTACGGAAAAAAGGGCTACAGAAGATTCTGATGAAAATATCATTGAGATTTTTGGCATCAAATTAAAATCTGATGATATTTTACTTATTTGTTTAATATTTTTTCTTTATAAAGAAGGGGTTAAAGACGAGTATTTGTTTATATCTTTAATTTTGTTGCTATTATCTTAAAGATTGAAGCGTATTCTAGTTTTTAAGAATGAGCAAAAAGCAGAAATGTTTTATAAAAGTATGAGAATATGGAATGGAATGTGATTTGAATTTGGTATTCTTAAAAAATTTTGTTAGGGAATCTCGCACACTTGTGAGGGCGCTGACAAAATTTCTTTTAGAATACCAA
>CALXZF010000070.1 GCA_944393165.1 uncultured Clostridia bacterium | reverse complement strand
GAATTGCTATCTAATTCATTTTCTTTAAAAATATTCTTCAAACTCAGAAATAGCTTTATCACAAGCAATTTCGCGTGATATGCTATAACTTTTATACAAAAAGTTCAACCATAAGGCTGAACTTTATTTCTTTTGTTTTATGACTTTAATTTTTATAATGTTCTATAATTATTTTTGTCTGCTCTTTCATCCAATTTTCTATCATAATCTTTATTTTTATAGAACCAGTCTGTTTTCTTATCTGTTGGATGTGCTTTTCTATTTTTGTCTAATAGTACATCAAATACAGCTGCTATAGCTAGCACTAAAGCAAAGAATTCAAATAATATGCTCATATATGCATCTACTGGTAATGTGTTATTTAATATTTGATTAAAATGTCCTATAAATGCTGGTCCATAATACATAAAGTGGGCAATTAAGTATATTATCGCTGCTAACAATTTTCTTTTTACCATAAAGCAAATACAAATAAATGTTATGAATAACAAAGCTATTTCCATTGTCATGTTACTTGGAACAAACATAAACTCTATTCCTATAGAATTTAACACTGTTCCTACAAGTCTAAATGCCCAAAACATGAAAGCAAACATTGCTATTAGCCAACTCGAAAAATTCTTCATATATAATCGCATTCCTTTCTAAAAGCAGACATCAGGCAAAACCCTTTATCCCTTATTCATCTATAAAATTAAATTCATCTTTGAATTTTTCTTTGAAAATATCAAATACGGCTTGTAATGTATATTCGTCATCAACACTTACATATGATTCTTCATCTTCAGAATCTGTATCTTCTAGTTTTAGTATTACTACTTCTTCTGCATCATCTTCTTCATCATGTGGTAATAATACAACATATTCTTCTCCTTCAAAGTCTATTAAATCTAAAAATTCAAATTCTATTTCTTCTCCATTTTCATCATTTAATACTATTATATTATCAAGTTCCTCTCCTTCTTGTCCATTTGGAACATTATTTAAATCATCATTCATTTTTTTATTCTCCTTTCAAATATATATTTATTTGTATTTCTACAAAGTTAAAATCTAATTATATTATTCCTTACTATCTGGATTATATGCTATTTTTTTCTTTATTCATATAAGTTTCTAATATATATACTGCAGATATGGTATCTACAATATTCTTTTTTTGGTTTTTATTTATGTTTAAATAGTTCATTGTTCTATGAGCTGCAACAGTTGTTAGCCTTTCGTCCACTTCTTCTATTTTTACTTTATTGAATTTACATTTTAGCTTGTGAACAAATTTTTCTGTGACTTCTACTCTTTCTGTTTTTGTTCCATCCATATTTATTGGAAGTCCTATTACTATTGTGTCTATATCATATTCAGCAAATATTTCTTCCAATCTTTTTAGCACTATTTTGTCATTTCCGTTGTGATGAATGGTTTCTAGTCCTTGTGCTGTTATTCCAAGTTCATCAGAAATAGCTAGTCCTACTCTTGCGTCTCCATAGTCTATTCCTAGTTTCCTCATATTATTCATCTATTCCTATATAATTTTTTACCATTCTTTCTAGCAATTCGTCTCTTTCTATTTGTCTAATTAAATTTCTTGCATTATTATGGCTTGTTATATATGTTGGATCTCCAGATAAAATGTATCCAACTATTTGATTTATTGGGTTGTATCCTTTTTCTTGTAAAGCATTATATACTTCTTTTAGAATTTCTCTCGCTTTAATGCTCTTATCTCTTTCCACTTTAAAACTTAATGTTTCATCCATCATTGACATATTACATACCTCCCTATAATTCACTTATTTTATTTTCATTTTTGTCCGCATTATCTAAATAGTTTTCAAGTTTTTTTAGCACTCCTTCTAATGCAGTTCCTTTATAATATGTAGATATTATAACATTAATCTTTGGTTTTGCAACTACATCTTCTGCATCTTCAAATTCTACATCTACTGGCTCTATTTCCAATTTTTCAACCTGTTCTTTTATTTGTTTCATGAAATCAGCAACTGCATCTTTTTCAATTCCTGAAAATACTATTGCAAACTTTGGTCCCATATATCGTACAAATAAATATTCATTTGACAAATTTGATTTTACTGTTGTACAAACTTTTGTAATTACTTCATCTCCAGTTTTCCTGCTTATGTCTTCGTTTATTTCTTCCAAGTTTGTAATTCTAAACATACACACTGCAGATGTTGTATATTGGTCTATTATCTTCCTTCCGTCTGTATATAAATATTCAGCTGTTTTTAGCTCGCTATATTTATCATCTCGTACAATGCTTTCAATAATTCTTTGATTTTGTACTGTTTTCAAAATAGATACAATATTGTTCCTAATAACTTCAAGTATTGTTGTGTCTAAAGTATCAAATTCGTGTGGTACGCTTCCTTCTATTAACCAATATCCAATGTAAACATTGTCAATATAAAGAGGAAAGAACATTGCACATCTTGCTCTGGCAAATTCCATTTTTTGATATGGCAATCTTTCATTTTCGCTTTCTACAGTTACATATTTTGGTACTGATGTTCTAATGCTTTCTTGAAATATTTCCTCTGATTGTAAATCACTTAATGTTTCCCAATGTTTTGAATCAACATTTGATGCTCTAACCACATATTTCGTACCGTCATACACAACTATAGTAGAATATTTTATTTGATATCTTTCGATAATGATATTGTTTATTTGATTGATTTTTTCTTCTACACTAGATGCTTTACTTATTGTATCCATAAAGTCTTGAAGTATGTTTAAATTAACAACTTTTTGATTTAAATTGTTAAAACTTTCTATTTTTTTATGTATAGACATATTATATACCATTAGCAATATTACAATTACTACAAGTATTAATATTACTCCTATTATCAAAAGATATCACCTCTTCTATTTGTATTAGTATCTATTTTTCATTTTATTTAATGTTTCATTTATATCATTTGAAAAATTACTTGTTCTTTGATTATATGTGTTAAATTTATTTGCAGGTTTATCATTATTAAGTAATGGATAAATCATGTTACCTAAATTTTCTAAACTTGCCATGATATTTTTTGGATATCCTTTTGTAGAAATTTCGCAGTTTACTAATCCGTCTAAATATCTAGAATATGCTTCTTGGTCAAATGGAATTGTACAATATTTTACATTATCTTTATCAAAAAGCTCTGTCATATATGACATCGACGGATCATTGTATGAAGACATCCCCCCGATAATTACTCTATCTGTTATGCTTCTAACTCTAAGTACCTTGTTTAATACTATTCTTAGTTTATTTGGGTCTAATATATTTCTTGCTTTTAGATTTCTTAAAAATGCTGTTAATGGTTGAATTGTTAGAATGTCATAACTTTGTACTAAGTATATTTCTTTAGCATATTTAAAATATGCAAAGTCTGTTTCATAATCACAATCCATTATTACTAAAGAGTAATTTTGCATTAATGTTGAAAGTATATTTTGATAATCTTCAAAATCCGCATTTTTATCTGGTAAAGTTGTAAATACTGTTAGATTTTTGCTAACATCTATTCCTTTCACTATTCCTCTTTGTAAATTTTCTATACATGAATATGAAATTTTCCTTAAATCTTCGTCATTTTGAGTATATATATAGTATGCATTTTTGTTTTGAGTTAAATCTAAAATTGCTGTTTTAATTCCTTTTTTAGATAATATTTCAGCCATACTATTTACTAAAAATGATGTTCCATTTTTTGAAGTTCCTACAAATGCCACCAATTTATTTGACATACTTAAAAGGTTCTCTAGCCTTGAATCGTTGTATCGGTTATATTGATTTGTAGACTCTATTTCATGTGTATTATTTGCATTATAATTTTGATTATATTGTTCAAATGAGTTTTGAGCATTATTTGCTGAAAAATTGTTATATGTATTACTTTTTTGTACAAAGTCATCCTGCATAGTAGTATTATTTTGTGCATAGTTATTTGGGTTTATTGTATTATTTGAGTTGTCATCACCTAAGCTAAATAAATCTACCAATTCATCGTTTTGGTTATTGCTTTGTGTTGTTGCTGGTTCATCATCTTCTAATCCTGGTAGGATAAGCCCTCCATTATTTGAAGTATTTTCGTTCCCTAAATCAAATAAATTTACATCTGATACTTCATTTTGCACAGGCTCTTGTACCACTTCCTGTACAGGTTCTTCCTGTACTTTTTTTGGTCTACCTCTTTTTCTTTTTGGTTGTTCTGGAACTGTTTCTGTCTGTTCTACAACCTTTCTTGGTCTACCTCTTCTCTTTTTTGGAGTCTCTTCTTCTTTTTTCTGTTCTGCTATATTTGTTTCAACAGATTGTAATATACTCTCAATCTCATCTGCTTGGTTTTGAATGTTATTTTGAGCATTATACGCTTGTCCTTTTGCTCCATACATTGTAGGACTTTGCATTGATAAATTTATACTACTTTGTTCACTTACATTGTTTTCTTTTATTTTTCCTGAAACTCCTGGTATTACTACTGGTTTAGTTAGTTCAGGTTTTCCTATGTTTGTTTCTATAATATCTAGTTTTTCTGCTTTTTGTTTGTTTTTTTCTTCATTTTTCTTTTTTCTTGAATGATATTCTTGGTTTGGCACATATTTTCCTTTTTGCCCTCCAAGATTCACATCTCCAAATGTAACAAGTTCTTGATATTTTGGTGAATTCGCTTCCAAAACAGCTTTTACATTTAGTGGCAAGAATTTGCATATAACTCGTAATTGTGCATCTGTATATTGATCTGCAATATTGTTAAATCTCTTAACATATTCTTCTTCATTCTTTCCTTGATTTTTATAATTTGATAAGATGTTTTGTATTTCAACCTCATTAACATCTCCTTCACTTTCTGCTTTATATTCAACATCATCAGATTCAATTCTATAATATATTTTTGCATCCTTTTTGCTACGAGGCTTGTTTATTAATTCACAAACTTTTGAAATTGTTCTATCTTGTCCAAGTAATGCACTATATATTCCAATACCAAATAATTTTACTAAGATATTTTCAGATTTCGTTCTTCTATCTGCACATATCAAAATTATTGGAATATCTTGTCCACTTGGTGTTGTAGCCTCATCACTGATAGCATCCAATCTTTTAAATATGAAATTATCTATAACACCATAATTGTTATTTGTAAATGGTTCTACATCTTCACTTATAACTATTCTGTCATAAGTTTTATCTTTTTGTAACTCTCTTGTTATTGCATCAAAATAATAAACATTCTTACTTGAAATTATCTCTTTATACTCTTGTTGATATCTTTTTATTATAGATTCAGAAATACTCTCATTATTAACAGCAAATAATACTTTCATTTGTTAACCCCTCCAGCCTTTTACAACTATTGCAAACACTAATGGTAATACTTGGCATATAACCATTGCAGTTATAATACCAATCATAGCTCCAAAACCTTTGTCTCTTACATCTAATTTTCTTATACCTATTATGTACCTATAAATAGCACTTATTGCTATTCCCACAAATCCAAAAGGTATACTATATAATCTAATTATATTTAATATATACGCAACCAAGCCATAAGTGTTATCTCCATAAGATGCTTGATAATCTTGCAAAGTTTCCAATTCTCTGTCTTTTATTTGAACCAAATTCACAGTCGAATCATTTGTTAAATCTGCCGTGTTTGTGGTTATATTTGCATTTGCGTCAGTCGCATAAATAGATATAGTAAGTAATCCTAAGGCGAGCACAACTATCATAAATATTGCAGTAATTTTTTTCTTCATTATATGGTATTTCCTCCTTTATTTCCATTAATTTTGCATTTAGTTAATAATCTAAAACAATTCATTTTATTTTGTTTTACATCACATAGTAATTTATCCAATTAGCGTAAAATCTATCTCCGTTTTCTCTCCAGCTATATACAGGCATATTGTCCGGATTATCGTTAAAATAATAGTTTTCAGGAACTTCTATTTTCATTCCTTTAGCTATATCTCTTTTATATTCTTTGTCCAATGTGTCTATTGCATATTCCAAATGTCCCATTATATATATTTCTTTTCTAGATTTGTTTTCAACAATGAAAACTCCAGCCTTATCAGACTCAGCAACAATATCAAGTTCTGGAACTTTTTCTATGTCCTCTTTTAAAATGGTTGTATGTCTTGAATGAGGCGCTTTAAATCCTTGCTCAAATCCATTTAAGATGTTTGATGAACTATCATTTATTTTATGTTCAAATACTCCAAACATTTTATTATCTAATAGATGTTTGTTTATTCCATAATTATGATACAATCCAGCTTGTGCTCCCCAACATATGTGAAGAATAGATTTTGCATGGACTTTAGCCCAATCCATTATTCTAACAAGTTCATTCCAATAGATAACATTTTCAAAAGCCATTTGTTCTACTGGTGCTCCTGTAATAATTAATCCGTCAAAATACCTATTTTTTATTTCTTCAAATGTCGAATAAAATCTTTTCATGTGTTCAGGAGCTGTAGTTTTACCTATATACGAAATTACATTTATAAAAGTCACTTTTATATTTTTATCGGCTTTAGATAATTTTCTTAATAATTGTATTTCTGTATCTTCTTTTAGTGGCATTAAATTAAGTATTGCTATTTGTAATAGTCTATTATTTTTTTCTGTATTATTTTTCCTTTCTAATTCTTCTAAAATTTGTACCTTTTCTTTCTTTAAAATTCTGATTACAGGTAATCCTGCTTTTGTGTAAATTGGCATTTTTTATCACCGTCATAAAATTGTCTCAAAAATATATAATTATATATTTTTACTTAAATATTTTACCATTTGTAAAATAATAAATCAAGGAAAATTATAAAGTTTTTAATGTTTTTTAGGATTGGATTTGCAATACGCTACAAAAATGTTGTATAATATAATAGTCTTAACTTTTTGAAGCAACTTTTATATGTTGCATATGCTAAGATTGGATTATAAATTTTTTGCTAAGAAAGGACTGATTTTATGACTTACACTATTGCAAAAGTTTTACCAATTAAAGTGCCTTCTATGCTTCGTGGTGCACGGAATACAGTAAAGGATATCCCAGCAGATTTATTTGATTTTTGCGATTTTCTCGCAGATATTGCTGAATATCTTTATAATCTTTCGGAAGATAAAAATCAAGAATTCACTTCTCAAAGCATGATACACCTTTTAGAAATTGGATTAAATGATTTATTCAAAGAAAACTGTAAATTCCTTAGCGATTTGGAATTTCCAGAAAATTTAAAAGGCAAATATATTCAAATTTTGTCTGATTTAAGTTATTTTCCACTGATTATTGATGAGATTTGTAGTAAGGATTTTGCAAAGCAGTTTAGAGCATTTTTCTTTGATATTTTTCATGAAGCTATTCCACCGCGTATGTGTACAAAAGCTAGATTTTAGTATGACAAAAAGAACATTTACTTTTTACTAAGGTAAATGTTCTTTTTATGTTTTTATGGTACCAACAACATAGATATTTACAACTTTCTGGCTCTCTTGACGATTGATACAAATATCAATCAAGTTATATATAGATTGCCAGATTGTTTAACAAAAGTCAAATAACTTAACAAAAAATCTTTTTTGCGAAAATTTGTTTTTTGTATTGTTTTATCGTAAATTGTATGCTATACTAACTAACATAGGAAATGAACATAGTAGTAGATATGTGTTGCCACTGCACTAGATAACCTTAGTTATCAGAAAGTGGGGTGGTGTTTATGGGTTTTATACTTTTTTTAAGCTATGCCTTAATGGTATCATCAACAATAAACGTAGCCTTATTAGCGATTTTATACATAAAATATGTAAATTCAAAAATAGATAAGGAATAAAATAACAACACATTCCACTATGCCAATATTGCGAATGTGTTGTTATAACTATATGTAGTGGTAACCGCATTCACTGCGGTTAT
>CALXZF010000069.1 GCA_944393165.1 uncultured Clostridia bacterium | reverse complement strand
GGACAAGTAACAGTTATACAAAAACCAGAAAAGAAAAATGTTACAGTAGAAGACTTAGGAATAAAAACAGAATATGAAGGAATATCATATGACTTAGTACTAGACGGCAAAGTTATGTATGAAAATTTAAAAATTTTAAAAAAAGATTATGAGTGGCTAAAAAAACAATTAAGTAAATTTAAAATTTTGCCAGAACAAGCATTAATAGTAACAATCGACGGAAAAGGCGAAATTTTCTGCCAAGAAAAAATGTCGTTTAGGGACAGGCCTTAAAACGACAACTTTGTCGCTCGGGGACAGGCCTAAAACGACAACTTTGTCGTTCGGGGACAGGCCTTGAAAAAAGTCTGACAGAAACAAGACAAAAGGTACAAGCATAGATGTGACAGAAACAAGACAAGAGGTACAGGCATAAATGTGAAAGAAATGAGACAAAAGATACAGGCGTAAATGTGACAGAAATGAAATAAATAGAACAGAAGCAGAGAATACTTAATGGGGCAAAGGAGGAAGTAATGAAAAAGGAGCTGGTAATTTGCATCTTGATTATTATTCTTATTATTGTTGGCAATATTATTACACAGAATTATACTAAAGAGTGTGTTGCCCAGATGCATGAAGAGTTAGATGTTCTAAAAGATGCGAGTTTAAATGCTAAGACAGGTATAGAAAATGTGGACTTGACAAACAAAGTAAATGAAATCGAAAACAAATGGAATGGGTTTCAAGAAAAACTGGCTTTTTATATAGAGCATGATGAACTAGAAAAAGTGGAAACTCAAATTTTTACAATGAAAGGTTTCAGTGAAATACAGAAATATGATGAAATAATTCCAGAACTTGAAAAATGTGTGTTTATCTTAGAGCATATTCAAGATAAAACGAAAATAAATGTCAAAAATATTTTTTAGATGCTACAATTATTGGTTTTATGAGAATTTGATACAAACACACAAAAAATTATAGAGCAAAAGATTAAAAAGACTTGCATTGACTAAAAATATATGGTAAAATATTTAATGTTATGAAACAGAGAAAATCAGGAAGGAATTGAGTTTGAAATGATAGAAATAATAAGAAATATAGTTTTAGTTATATATGTTTTAGTTTGTGTTGTATTAATTATACTTGCAACTATTCAAGCAAAGGAGTCAAATGGAGCTTCACAAACTGTTACAGGTGCAGCAGCAAATAATTTCTATGAGCAAAATAAAGGTAGAACGAAAGAGGGAAAATTGAAAAGAATGACAATTTTCTCTGGAGTGTTATTTGTTATACTTGCAGTTGCATTATCAATTTTATTTGTAATGTAGTATTTATTATATGGAAAAATAGATTGAGGAACATATATAGATTATAAAATTTATATATGTTCCATTTTTAATATTTGATACAAATTCTTTTTTGTATTATTTTGGTCGCACCTACACCTGTACCGTTTGTATCACTTTTGTATCACACGAAGAAAGAAGGTAAATTTATTGAGTAAAAAGATTAAGAAAAAAGAAATAGAAAAAATTCATAAAAAGATGCAAAACAAGAGTAAGACTATAAAAAGGTTGCATAAAAAAATCAAGAGAGATATAGCAAATGAGAATCATTTGCAAAAAAATACAGTGGTTGGAACATATCAAAAAAGCAGAAATTTTGGTTTTGTTATACCAGATGACAAGAAAATGGGTTCTGATATTTACATCTCAAAGAAAAATGCACTAAAAGCCAAAAACAACCAAAAGGTTCTGGTGGAGATTACTAAATTACCACAAAAGGACAAAAGTCCAGAGGGAAAAATTATAGAGATAATAGGATACATAGATCAAGCTGGGGTGGACATGCTATCTCTTGTGAAGGAATATGATTTGCCATATGAATTTCCTTCATATGTTTTAGACGAAGCAGGGAAAATACCACAAGAAATTGACGAAACAGATATACAAAATAGAAGAGATTTAAGAAATGAAGAGATATTTACAATAGACGGCGAAGATGCTAAAGATTTGGATGATGCTGTAAATGTTAAAAAATTGTCAAATGGAAATTATGAGCTTGGTGTTCATATTGCTGATGTGAGCCATTATGTAAAAGAAGGTTCTTTCCTAGATAAAGAGGCAATTATAAGAGGAACTAGTGTATATATGCTAGATAGAGTTATACCAATGCTTCCAGTAGAACTATCAAATGGAATATGCAGTTTAAATGCAGGAAAAGATAGATTTGCTATTTCATGTACTATGGAGATAAATGCTAAAGGAAAAGTTGTGTCTGCCGATATTTTCAAGAGCGTAATTAGAGTAACAGAAAGAATGTCATATACTGATGTGCAAAAAATATTGGACAATTCTGACAATGCTGTTATAGAGAGGTATTCGAAATATATATCACATTTTAAACTAATGGAAGAATTAGCACATATATTAAAAAATCGAAGAAGCAAAGAAGGAAGCCTAAATTTAGATATACCAGAAACTAAAGTGATTCTTGATAAAAATGGCTATGCAGTAGATATTACACAATACGAGATGAAATTTGCAAATGAAATAATAGAACAGTTCATGCTTACAGCAAATGAAACTGTGGCAGAAAAGTTTTTCTGGTTAGAAGCACCATTTATATACAGAGTGCATGAAGCTCCTGATATGGAGAAAGTTACTGAACTTAACAAATTTTTGTTTAATTTAGGGTATAGAGTAAAGTGCGGTAAAGAAGAAGTGCATCCAACAGCATTTGCAGAAGTTTTGGATAAAATAAAAGGAAAACCTGAGGAAAGAGTAATATCTACATTGATACTAAGGACTTTAAAGGTCGCTAGGTATGAAAGCGAAAATAAAGGCCATTTTGGTATTGCTAGCAAATATTATTGTCATTTTACATCTCCAATTAGAAGGTATCCAGATTTATTCATTCATAGAGTAATATCGAAATATTTAAAACAAGTATATAATTTGTCTGATGAAGAAATAGCCAAATACAGTAGTCAAGCAACTAAATATGCAGAACTTTCTTCAGAAAGAGAGAAGATAGCGCAAAAAGTTGAAAGAGAAAGTGTTGACATTAAAATGGCTGAATATATGGAGAAACATATTGGTGAAGAATATGACGGAATAATTTCAAGTATTACTTCATTTGGAGTATTTGTGGAGTTGGAAAATACTGTAGAAGGTATGATTAGATTTGACAAATTAGGAGATGAATATTTTATATATGATGAAGACAGAAAAACATTACTTGGAGAAAAAACGAAAATTATGTATCATATAGGGGATAAGCTCCATGTACGAGTTATTAGAGCAGATAAGCAAAGCAGACAGATTGATTTCGAAAAAGTAGATGAAACTAGTGAAGAAGATACTAGTGAGATTTAGACGATTTCTCTGCCACCATTTTAATAGAGCAATGTATGTAAAACATATATTGCTCTATTATACATAAGGCCACAAAACAACACCAATGCTACCTTGCACAATCTTCGTTACAATACAAAATTAGGTGCTATTAAACAAAACACTGCCAAAATATAAAGAAATATTCCAACACCTTTATTTTTATTTTGCGTATACTCCAAATATCCGGTTATTGCAGTTTCTAAAAATATATAAATACAACTAATAAGTACTATCAAATTCATCCAAAATAACATCCTTTCTAACAGAGCATTAAAACAAATACCTAAGTCAGGTATGACATCCAAAATATTTAACTATTTCCACTATCTTCAGCTGTGTCCATTAACAAATAACTTGAACGCAAGTTCACATCTATATCTATATCAAAAAAAGCATCTTTATAATGATGTAGCCAGTCATAATCATCCCACTCTGCTTTTGTAGTAAAGTATTTTAAACCATACAACCCAAAGCTATCAATATCAGCATTCAATTCTTTAGATGTTTTATATAAATAGTCAATTATGTGCTTTTCTAAAAAAGCTTTAGCAGATGTCTCTATTTTTGACACAATCGTATCATCTTTTAAATCAATATTCCTATTCATTGACTGCATTTTAGCAGTGATTTGTATTTTAGAAGTTATATATGGAGAGCCATTAACAAGATTTACAGAGCTTTTAGTGTCTTTACGAAGTTCTAAATATAAATCTATATAATCCAATTCTTCTATAGGGCTAGGAATTCTTATTTGTGCATTTTTTAATTTATTAGATATTATTAAATGGCAAATGGATTCCAAACCGTCTAATTCTCCAACTAATTTGTCTCCATTAAATACTGCAAGTCCCATAGTTTCAACTCCTGGTTCTCCTGAAATTGGAGTTTGACCAGCTGTGTAATATGCAGAAGTATCTGTACTAGTACCATTAGCAGTTTGGGTCTCAGCAGAATTAATAGAGCCAAGAATGGCAACTGGTTCAGAAAAGTTGTCAGTAATTGCTGAGAAAAATTCATTAATAGTAACACTTTCTGTATAGCCAGTATACTCACTAGAACTTGGGGCGATTTCATAATACCTAGCTGAGATTTTATCAAGCAAAGGTGTCGAATATTCTAAATAAGACTTCGCATCACATTTGCTTATAATAATTCCAGAATCAGTACGAAACTCAATATTATTCGTAAGTGTATATAAATATTCGTTAACTCCTTCATTTGCTAGCTCCTCGGAAATTACAAGAACTTTGCAATGTGATAAATTTACTTCTTTTCCAAGATAACTATTGAATAAATTTATACCAGTATTAATGGAAGGGCAATCAATTGAATCTACAACCACAGAAGCTGATTGAGAAGAACTACCAGACGAGCTATCTCCGCTGTTTGGCACAGAAATTTGAAGGCTGAGTTTTAAATTTCCATTATCGCCCTTATCAAGCCCTATGGCTACTACATATGCTAAATTATCTATTCCTTTAATTCCGTAATAACTAGTAGTAGAAATTACAATAAGTATTGCTAAAATAATAATTGCAAAAAACTTTCTTACTTTGCTATTCATAAACACCTCCAATTTTATCATAGAATAATCTAACTATTTTTTTGACTCTCTTTTATTTAATATTTTCTTTTTAATATTTGCACCAATTAAAACTAGAGTAAATAATCCAAACACGAGAATCAATGTAGCATATTTATAGAATGCATTGGCAAAAGTCTCCAAAGTAAACACATCACTTATAACCAGGGCTACAATGAAAATAATACTACAAGCTGCTGGTGCCAATGACTTTACTTCTTTCATATTAGTTAATTTCTTAAATATATTTAAGCAGAACATCACAGCGATACTTAAAAATGACATAAGTGCAAGTGCCCAAATGAAAATAAATATCATCTCAGGTCTTTCTAAAAATGCAGTGAGCCTACTATTTACAATAATGAAATAAATAGGAGAAATTCTACTTATTGAATATATATTTGAAAAAGCAAATACAAGTAAACCTATAGCTAAAATTAAAAATATTCCACAAATTAATACAGAGGCAAATGTTACTTTTGAAGTATCTTCTTTTTTATTAAGCATAGGAGAAATAAAGTATAGGAAGAATAACCCATTAAAAGCAAACACATTACTTGCACCTGCTAAAAATATGCTACTTGCACCATTTGCTAAAATTGGTAAAGACCTTTCGATTCTTAGCAAATCAACGACAAATATAAAAGTGAAGAATATGCTAAGTATAGCAAGTGGAACTACAATAGTATTCACTTTTATGATTGATTTTTTGCCAATCAAATTTGCAATCACTGCTACAAATAAAAACAAAAATACTATAAAAGCTATAGGGTAATTTTCAAAATAAACCAGTAATAAATTCTTCGAAAACATTCTAGTAAAAAAAGCAGATTCCATTATTAGATAGCCAATACATAAAATACCAATTAAGAATTTTAATGGCTTACCACCAAGATATTCCGAAATATCAATAATATCGAGTCCGAGGAAATTTTTTAATAACTTAACAGTTAGCAGAGCAAAAATTAGAACCAAAGCAAGAATATATATGCAATTTAGAACAGAAGCGGTGCCAGAATTATCTAAAATCATTTGTGGCAGATTAAGCACAATATGATTTACAAATAAAACTACAATTAAGCAAATAGCTTCAAAATTGCCTAGTTTAGTATAATTCATTTAACCACTCCTTTCATTAACCGTTTGGATATTTCCATTTCATACTAAAGTGATCTTGTTTGTTTTCCCTTTTAGTATCAAGAAAATCAGCTCTTTTCTCTCTTTTCCATGTAGGTGCACTAAATATGCCATTAAAAACTTTGCCTTTAGAAGGAATATATGGGTCCAAATATGATACTCCAAAAGATTGAATCTTAGTCGCAATAAGGAGATGAATAAAAGCACCTATAGCAATTCCAAGTAATCCTGCAAAATAGCCAAGAATAATGTATGCAAAACGGGCCACTCTACAATGGAATGCAAGGTAATAATCAGGAATCGCAAAAGAAGTAATACCAGTTATTGCAACTATTATAATTAAAATTGGGCTAACAATACCTGCATCAACAGCTGCTTGACCAATAATTAATGCGCCAATTATTCCTATGGTAGGACCTACCGGAGTAGGAACTCGTAAGCCTGCTTCCCTTATAAGCTCAAAAGAAAGTTCCATAATTATGATTTCAAAAATGATAGAAAAGGGAACAGAAGCTCTTGAAGCAACTATTGCGAACAATAGCTCTGTTGGAATAAACTCTTGATGAAAGCTAGTTATTGCAATATATATACCTGGCAATAATAAAGTTATTAAAAAAGCAGCAATTCTTATAAGTTTTAATAAATTTGCAAACTGAAATTTTATATTGTGATCCTCTGGGGATTCCAAAAAATCTATAAAAGTCGCAGGTACAATCAGTGCATATGGGCTACCATTTACAAGAACAACAACTCTACCTTCTAAAATGTGAGTAGCAGTCTTATCCGGTCTTTCTGTTGCTATTACCTGTGGCAAACTGTATTTACTATTATCTTCAAACAATTGCTCCAGCTGGCCAGAAGAAACAAGATAATCTATATTTATATTGTTAAGTCTATATTTGGCTTCAGCAACTAAATCATCATTTGCAATATTTTTCATATAGCAAAGAGCACAATTGGTTTTACTTACTTTCCCAATTTTAATATTTTCGATAATTAAATTCTCATTATTAATAATTCTTCTTATCAAAGTAGTGTTAGTACGAAAATTTTCAACAAAAGCTTCTTGTGGGCCTCTAATTACTACCTCGTTTTCAGGCTTGGAGATACTTCTAGTATTAAATCCTTTTATATCTACATCAAAAGCAACATTTATTGTATCAATAAAAAGAGCACATTCTCCA
Source organism: uncultured Clostridia bacterium (assembly GCA_944393165.1). The sequence continues at coordinate 12,814 of CALXZF010000069.1, read as the reverse complement.
GAATTAACACTATTAAAAACATCTTCAAATTTAGAATGAACTTTTACACTGTTTTGTGGAAGTAAACAATGTAAAATATATTCTTTTAAATCAAATTTTTTGACTTTTCTTACAGTTATATTATTAGTTACTGCCTCTGAAATCACTTGGTTTTGATTACCCTCAAAGGAATTTGCAGTATTTTTTAGCATTAGTGGTTTTAAAACATAGTTGTTAGCCAAATCCATATTGACCATTCCGTCAATAAAAAGCAAAAAAGCCTTATACTGCTTATTTCTAGCAGTTAAAGTGAATTCGCGAAGAACAATATCGCTGTTAATCATTAAATTATACTTGACTTTTATATACTCCTTGTTTACTTCTAGACTTGGAAAAATATCTTCTACAGTATCAATTTCTTCTACTTGATTATTAGTATTTGGAACTGTTTCGCCAGAAGCTGGAAGAGTAAAATCATGAGAAGGCTCTTCAATAGGGAAAAATACTTTTTTAAAAGTATCTACAATCTTCATATTTAATCACATTCCTCCAAAAAATTTCATAGTATATGTTTTCCCAAAAAAAAGAAAATATGTATAAAAATAAAAAATAAAAAAAATCATAGTAATTTTTAATAGTTTGTGTTATACTACTCTTGAAAAACAAAAGTAAATTTGAAAATTTAAAGGAGGAACCAGTATGAAAAGAACAAACATTATTATCTTTGTTATAATTGTATTAATTGTTTTAGCTATATTTGGTTATGCAGTATGGAGTGGAAATGAAGAGAGTGGTAATAACCAAAACACTTCAATAACAAATGAGATAAATAATCAAAATGAAGAAAGTACAACAAATGAGATGCAAACAAACGAAGTAGAGCAAAATAATGTAAATGCAGTAGACCAAAATACAGTAAATACGCAGGCAGGAAACAATTCGAGCAGTGTTAATTATGTAGGAGAATGGTTTATAAGTGAAGAGGCATACAGAAATGCAGAAGAAATCGATAATATTTTAGATAGAAGAGAAGATAATTTAATAACAGATGAAGAATTTGAAAACTACATGAGTTCAGACATAAACAATAGTATTGTTGAACTTGATGTAGACAGATACACTGAAAGCCAAATTAGATTTGACTTTAAATTAACTAGCCCAGCACCAACACAAAGAGAAGCAGATTTAGATGATATAATTGTAAACCTCGATAGAAATGTTGGCACATTCTCATATACTGATAATTGGGGAAATAGTGGAAACGGAACAATTACATTAAAAGATAATCAAATAGAATTAAGGCTAGAAACAACAAGTGCAGCACAAGGAGCTTTATGGGGAGTAGAGGGTGTATACACATTCTCATATAAAAGAGTTGATTAAAAATATGGATGTAAACAAAAGGGACGCACCTTTTTGTTTACATCTATTAATTTATAGTATTATGCAGATTAATCCGCCACTTCCCTCATTTACAATGCGCTCTAATGTTTCTTGTAATTTTGCTTGTGCATCTACTGGCATCTTTGCAAGTTTTGTTTGTAATCCTTCATTTACAAGCGCATGTAAGCTTCTTCCAAATATATTTGATTCCCAAATTTTTGTAGGGTCATCTTCAAAATTAGAGAGTAGATAGTTTACCAATTCTTCTGATTGTTTTTCACTTCCAACTATTGGTGAAACCTCAGTTTCTATTTCGGCCTTGATTAAGTGAATTGAAGGGGCACGGGCTCTTAGCTTAACACCAAATCGTGTTCCTTGTTTAATTATTTCTGGTTCATCTAATATAAGTTCATCTATTGAAGGTGTTACAATTCCATAGCCAGTTGCTTTTACTTCTTCCAAAGCATTTGCAATTTTATCATATTCTTTTTTGGTTTCTGCCAAGTTTGTAATTGTAGAGAATAAATCGCCTTCATTTCCGATTTCAACTCCAGATATTTCTGTAAGAACTTTGTAAAATAATTCATCATAAAGATTTATTGAAATATTTACAGTGCCCTCACCAAGTTTGATTTCATCAATTGTGGTTTTGTTTATTATTTGAGTACTCTGAAGCTTTGTTACTCCACCACTAACTTGTTTAAGTATATGTATGTTAGAAAATGCTACTTTTATTTCTGTATACAATTCTTCTTTTAACCAGTGAGAATCAGACAATCCGTCAACCCATTTTGGAAAATTAATGTTCATTTTTTCTATAGGGAATTCATATAAGATTTTTCCAAAAATATCATTGATATCTTCCATGTCTAATCTAGAACAATCTGTAGGAATTACAGATGTTTGATATTTTTCTTCTAACTCATGAGCCAAGTTTTTAGTGTAATCAGAAAATGGATCATCTGAGTTTAAAACAATTACAAAAGGTTTGTTAAGAGCTTTTAGTTCATTTACAACTCTTTCTTCTGCCACAACATAGTCTTCTCTTGGGATATCTGTAATGCTGCCGTCTGTTGTAACCAAAATTCCTATTGTAGAATGTTCTTCAATTACTTTTTTGGTTCCAATTTCAGCGGCTTGTTCAAAAGGTATTTCCTCTTCAAACCATGGAGTTTTAACCATTCTTGGCATATCATCTTCTAAATATCCTATCGCATTATTTACAAGGTAACCTACGCAATCAACCAAACGAGTCTTTAATTTTAAATTATCGCCAATTGTAATTTCAACAGCTTCATTTGGAATAAACTTTGGCTCTGTTGTCATAATCGTTCTGCCACCAGCACTTTGTGGAAGCTCATCTCTTGCTCTTTCTCTTTTATAATCATTTTCAATATTTGGAATAACTAGCAAATCCATAAATCTTTTTATAAAGGTAGACTTACCTGTTCTTACAGGACCTACTACACCAACATAGATGTCTCCTTGAGTACGATTAGCTATATCTTGATATAATCTTAAATTCTCCTCCATTAAATATAAAACCTCCTTAAAAATGTTTGTACTAAACTTTATTTAATGTATATTATCTAAATTACGACTTATGACTAAATAATTAAAATTTGCCAAAAAAAATTTTCTGTGATAAAATGATAGCGTTTAGTAAGCAAAAGCATAAAATATTACTAAAACATACTTAAAAGGAGAAGTGATTTTATATGGAAAATGATATAATGGCGATTGTAATGGCAGCTGGAAAAGGTACAAGAATGAAATCCAAAAAATCAAAATTAGTTCAAAAAATTTATGGTAAAGAAGTAGTAAAAAGAGCAGTAGAAAATGCTTTGAAAGCTGGAGTACATGACATCGTGGCAGTAGTAGGTTATATGAAAGAAGAAGTAATGGCAGTTTTAGGAGATAATGTTAAATATGCTTTTCAAGAAGAAATGCTAGGCACAGGCCATGCGGTAATGCAAGCTAGAGAATATCTTAAAGGGAAAAAAGGAAAAGTTTTAGTACTAAATGGAGATGTTCCATTAATAAGACCAGAAACTTTAAACAAATTAATAGAAAAAAGTATAGAGAACAAAGAATATGCAACACTTTTAACAGCAATTTATGACAATCCTACTGGATATGGAAGAATTGTAAGAGATGAAGGTGGAAACATATCAGCAATAGTTGAAGAAAAGGATACAACAGATGACCAAAAAGAAATAAAAGAAATAAATGCAGGAATTTATTGCTTTGATATAGAGGAATTATTATCAGCATTAGACAAACTAAGCCCTAACAATGCACAAGGAGAATATTATTTGACAGATGTTATACAAATAATGAACGAAAAAGGATTAAAAACAGGTGCTGTAATAGTAGAAGACAATACAGAAATACTTGGAATAAATGATAGAATTCAATTAGAAATGCTTACAAAAGTGTTACAAATGAGAATTAACACAGAGCATATGAAAAAAGGTGTAACAATAGAAGATGTAAACACTACATATATATATGATGATGTAGAAATTGGAATGGACACAGTAATTCATCCTAATACTACAATAAAATCAGGAGTAGAAATTGGAGAAGATTGCGAAATTGGACCAAATTCATATATAAGAGAAGGATGCAAATTAGCAAACAAAGTAAAAATAGGAAGCTTTGTAGAAATAAAAAAAGCAATAATAGGAGAAGGAACAAAAGTACCACACTTGTCATATATGGGAGATTGTGAAATAGGGGAAAGATGTAATATTGGTTGCGGAACAGTCACATGCAATTATGACGGATTCCATAAGAGCAAAACAATAATAGGAAATCACTCATTCATAGGTTCAAATACAAATTTAGTAGCTCCTGTAACATTAGGAGATGAAACATTTGTAGCAGCAGGTTCAACAATAACAGATGATGTGCCTGATTATGCATTAGCAATAGCAAGACAAAGACAAACAAACAAAGAAGACTGGAACAGAAAATGAGACATGGGGACGGAGCTATTGTCCCAAAACTGAGACAAGGGGACACACCTCTTTCATTCCAAGTCTATTCCGTAAACAAAAGGGACTACTTCCATTTGTTCACGGTCATGAACTAAAATAGCTAAAAAGAGTATCTCTTTTATCCAAAACAAAGCTGTGAACAAATGGAAGTAGTCCCTTTTGTTCACAGGTTTGAATAAAGGAGAGAAATTAGGTGCTAAAAAATTCGAGACAAAAAAGTAGTTATTTCAAAAGAAGAAAATAAGCTAAGAGAGTAAAATAAAAAGTTAAATGCACGGTCAAACTAAAAAAATTAAAAAAAATTTAAAAAAGATGTTGACAAAGGATTAAAAATTTAGTATACTAAACAAGTCGAAGGAAAATGGGCGCATAGCTCAGCTGGGAGAGCATCTGCCTTACAAGCAGGAGGTCATAGGTTCGAGCCCTATTGCGCCCACCATTTTTTTACTCACAATTTCCTATACGGCCCGGTAGTTCAGTTGGTTAGAACGCTAGCCTGTCACGCTAGAGGTCGACGGTTCGAGCCCGTTCCGGGTCGCCATTTTTTTGAATAAAAGATAGTGCGACATAATAAATCTATTTTATGGCTTGATAGCTCAGTTGGTAGAGCAAGGGACTGAAAATCCCTGTGTCAGTGGTTCGATTCCACTTCAAGCCACCATACTTACCAGTAAAAAATGTTTACTGGTATTTTTGTGACTTAATGTGAAAATTGAACTGGAAAACAAAAGCATTTGGCTTTGTATTTCCATTGCATAAAAACTAAAATATAGTAAATAAAAAAGCAGGGACATTGTCCTTGCTCTTTTTGATGTTAGACTGATAAGTGTAAGCTAATAGCGTTTAATATCGTATATTACGCTATATATAATGATGTGATAACAATATTAAGCTCGCTAAAAGTTTTGGTAGTAAAATTATCTCTTAAATCAATCCAACAATCTTTGCCAATTGCACCGATTGCTATAATGTTACCGTCCTGTTTGAACATAATAGAAATTTTGTCACCATCCTTTATGCCGATATTACAAAAAGCTTCCTTGATTTTATTACATTCCTCTTCTCGAGTAAAATGTGGCAATGGAAGAAATGAACATCCAATAGTTGAAAAATCAGTTAAAAATATAGGCCAAAATATTCCAGTAACACCATTGTAAGGGGAATTATCTAATCCTTTAATCCGTGCAGTAGCGACACCTATTTTTTCAAAATGCATAATATCTCCTCCTTAGGTGAGTTGTTTCTAATATAAATAGTTTTAGCTACAAACTATATTTTAACATGTTTTGTGAGTTTTTTCAATAGTAGTCAAAATATGTAAGTGTTTGTGCGAATCAAATATAACAATAGAAATACAAAAAATCAATTTTTTAGAGATGATATAAAATAAAATGTCATAAAAACAAGACAAAAAGCGAAGAATGTATATGAAAAGTTCAAATGATATCTATGATTTCTTTGCTTTTTGGCTCATAATGGTATATAATATAAAGTGATGCACCGCATTTGAAGGAGGGATAGGATGAACAACATGTCTAACTTAGTTAATGAAATTTTCGATACATGTATTTTACGGGATAATGAATCTTCAATCGACTGGATTATAGTCAATGGAGTTTTAAAAGATTATGTATTCGAATGTAATAGGATATGGGAAAATAAAGATAATATAAAAGAGTTGGTTAAAAGATTACCATCAGAATTCCAGAGAGGTGCAAGTTTTCACCGTCTGGGATATGACAACACAGGAAATGTGTGGACTTATGACCAACTGGTATGTGATAAGATGGCCGCACTAGGATGTGCCGCCAATCTCATGTTCTTTACAATACCGACAAAGTTAGCGAAGAAACTGCAGCCCAATGTTATGCCTTATGTGATTGTGAAATAACATTATGTAACGGTGTACCAAATAAGAAAATTATTCTTTCCACCTCGCAAGAGGTGGTTTCTTCTTGCTATTTTGATATATTTTTAGTATAATTATTAAGTAAAAATTGACCATGCAAGAGGAGGAAGATATATGGAAAAAAGAAATAGAGCAAGTGGCTGGAAGTATGCTAAACTTAGTGGCCATGAAAACGAAAGTATAATAGGCAAACTAATGGGAACAGATGAAATATATAAGCAAAAATTTTTAAGTAAAATTAATTGCAAGGATAAAGAAATCGAGAAAATCGCAATTGGAGGTCTTAGAGAAAAAGATGTGCCTTCTGTACTAGAAGGAGTTACCAAATCAAAGGTAGATATGCATATCGTATTTACAGACAAAACGCAGTGTAATGTTTCGATAAAGAAAAGCACAGGTGGGCAGGTTTATCTAATAAGTGTGGATAGATTTATGCATGGATTTGAAAAACAATATAATACAACAATACCTGAAAATGTTAAACTAGCAATAAGTTTGTTTTGGGGTTCAAACGAAGACACTTCAAGTATTGTAGAAAAGTTGCGGAACTAATAAAAAGTACGAAAACAGAAAGCATAGATTGGTTGCAAACACACTAAAGTTGTATGACGAGTCATTATACAATGCGCTGCTAGATTGGTTTATAAGTAATTCATACAATATAACAGATTTTTGCTTTTCAAGAGGATTGGCAGAAGATGAGCAAGAATTTGCAGAATATATATGGTATAAAAATGAAATGAAAGAAAATTCGCTTGATGAAATTATATCTATTAAAGAGTTATGTAGTAGAGTAGAAAAACATGCAGAAGAATTAACTTTTTATGGCACACAGAATGGAGGAACTACAATACAGCTTCCTTTTGGATTTGTTCAATGGCATAGCCCTACAAAAGTAATTCCTGGCTGTATGCAATTTCATCATAAGTATGGAAAAATCAGCGCACTAATAAATAACTAACAACATATTTGCAAATTTTGCGTAATTGGTGTATAATAAAAAGGTAGTTTAATTACTACTTTAACAAATCTACTGATTTTAATCAGTAGATTCCCTGTCTATAGACGGGCAGCTTTAGCAACTAGCAACAGAAAGGGAGAGGTTATTTTGGATTCAAGAGCTATATTTGCTATTATTGATGTTGCTGTTATTCCTGTAATTTTGGGAATCCTATTTTGGCTATGTCTTAGTGTTTCCATTGTAGAAATACCTAAATCAAGAGCTTTAGGATTTCTATTAGATTTAATAATTGCAGTATTATTAGTTACAATTATTAAACTAATATTTGTACTTATGGAAATAGCAGACTTGAAATATTTCGTCCCAATGGTTGGCTTAATCTTAGCCATTTCTTGTGGAAGATATTTCTATCATTTTAGGATAGCAAAGAAAATAAGCATTAGGTAATTTCCAAAAAACAAAAGTTCTTTTCTCAATTGGGAAGAGAACTTTTTTGTATAATTTTCCAATTCTAGCATATACTAGCTATCAAGAGGTGATTATATGCTAAATTTTACAAAAATGACAGGGTTAGGAAATGATTATATATATATTGATTGCACACATGGAGCAAAGATTAAAAACATACCGGAATTTGCAAAAAAAATTAGTGACAGGCATTTTGGCATTGGGGCTGACGGTTTAATCCTTATAGAGAATCCGGATGATAATGTGTCTGACTTTAAAATGAGGATATTCAATTGTGACGGCAGCGAGGCTGAAATGTGTGGAAATGGAATAAGATGTGTTACAAAATTTGTGCATGATAATGAAATGACTGCTAAAAACAAAATTGCTATAGAAACTCTGGCTGGTGTCAAAAAAGTAAAAATAATAGAGGATGAAAACAAATTGTGCAATGATGTAATTGTGGATATGGGAGAACCAATTTTTCAGGACAAAAATATACCTTATGATATTTATGAACCATTTAATAAAGATGTAGATTTAGATGTGAATGGAGAGAAAATGAGATTTACTGTTCTTTCAATGGGAAATCCACATGCAGTTACATTTGTGGACGATTTAGACAAGATTGATATAGAAAAATTGGGACCAGAAGTAGAAAACAACCCAATATTTCCCAATAAAACAAATGTTGAATTCGTACAAATAGTTGATAAAAATAATATCAAAGTGAGAGTCTGGGAAAGAGGTGTAGGTGAGACTTTTGCATGTGGAACAGGAGCTTGTGCTGCAGCTGTAGCAGGAGGAATAAATGGCTATACTGATGCCAATGTTTCGGTAAAACTTCCTGGTGGAAATCTCAATGTGGAATGGGCAAACGATAATCACATATATATGGAAGGACCGGCAACCACAGTATATAAGGGAGAAATAGAGGAGTAGGTGCTTCTCTATTGACTATTTGGTCAAAGTAAAACTTGACTCTGAGGAGGTAAAAATGATAAAGATTAATGAAAATTTTTTGAAGTTGCAAGACAGTTATTTGTTCTCTAGCGTTAATCAAAAAGTAAGTGAATACAAAAAAGTAAATCTAAATGCAAATTTGATAAAAATGGGGATTGGCGATGTTACAAGACCAATTCCCAAAGTGGTTGTAGATGCAATGATAGAAGCGTGTAAAGAAATGGAATATGTAGATACTTTTAAGGGATATGGTCCAGAGCAAGGATATGATTTTTTAAGAAAAAAGATAGTAGAAAATGACTACATGGGGCTAGATATTGAGTTGGATGAAATTTTTGTTTCAGACGGTGCAAAATGTGATACTGCAAATATAGTGGAATTATTTGATAAAAATATAAAAGTTGCAATTACAGATCCGGTTTATCCAGTATACTTAGATAGTAATGTGATGTATGGACGAACAGGAGAATATAATAGCAAAACAGGCAAGTATGAAGGAATAATTTACATGAAAGCAACTGAGGCAAATAACTTCACACCTTTGCCAGATGAATTAGCCGAGGTTCCAGACTTAATATACATATGCTCTCCAAATAACCCAACAGGAGTTGCAATGACAAAAGATGCTTTAGAAAAATGGGTGGAGTTTGCAAGAGAAAATAAAAGTATTATATTATTTGATGCTGCATATGAGGCTTTTATAGAAAGTGAAAATGTGCCACATAGCATATATGAAATAAAAGGCGCAAAAGAAGTGGCAATAGAATTCAAAAGTTATTCAAAAACAGCAGGGTTCACAGGGCTTAGATGTGCATACACAGTGGTGCCGAAAGAGCTAAAAGTCATGAATGAAAATAAAGAGGTGCTAATAAACAAAATGTGGAACAGACGATGTACCACAAAATTTAATGGGGTTTCGTACATAATTCAAAGAGGAGCAGAGGCAACATACACAGAAGAGCGGAAAAGAAGAGATTAGAAAAAATATTACATATTACAAAGAGAATGCTAAAATAATTAGAGACAACTTGGGGGAAGCTGGGATAACAGCATATGGAGGAAAAGACTCGCCATATGTATGGCTAAAAACACCTGAAGGAATGAAATCATGGGATTATTTCAATTTGCTACTCACAAAATTTAATATAATAGGAACACCGGGTGTGGGCTTTGGACCAAGTGGAGAAGGCTTTTTAAGATTAACCGCCTTTGGTGATAGAGAAAAAACACTTGAAGCCATGAAAAGATTAGCATAAATTTGGCCAAAAGGGACACTCCTATTCGTCCAAGTTCTTGGCCAAAAGGGACACTCCTATTCGTCCAAGTTCTTGGTCAAAAGGGACACACCTTTAATATCTTATTAATAATAGGCATACGAAAGCATAATCTATTATAGATATAGACAATAAAAGAATTAATTTCGTGAACAAAAGGGACACTCTTTTTTGTTCACGAGTCTAAATTCAAAATTGCGTGTCTAGCTAATTCATCACATCTATTATTGTATTCGTTATCACTATGTCCCTTTACTTTAATAAAAGTAACATCATGAGTTTTTGTAAGCTCTAGCAATTCTTGCCAGAGTTCTTTATTTTTAACATCCTTTTTATCAGCAGTTTTCCAGTTATTCTTTTGCCAATTAACAATCCACTTTTGTAAAAAAGCATTAACAACATATGCACTGTCACTGTACAACCTTACTCTGCATGGAAACTTCAAAAGTTTTAATGCCTCTATTACGGCAGTTAGTTCCATAACATTATTTGTAGTATCTTTTTTACCTCCAGAAATCTCTCTTTTGTTTTCTTTGTACATAAGTATAGCACCCCAGCCGCCTGGACCAGGATTTCCAGAACACGCACCGTCTGTATATATTGTAACATCTTCCATAATTAATTTGCATGATATATTTAAGAACTTAAATAATCATTACTCCTTCCTTTAAAATTTCATATAAAATAAGCATGATATTTTGAGATTTTATTTAAAACTAGCATTGTAGGACATAGCTTTAAAAACATTGTATAGTAACCAATTTAAGGCCTGTCCCTTAGCGACAAGTTTGTCGTTTCAAGGCCTGTCCCTCAGCGACAACTTTGTCGTTTTAAGGCCTGTCCCCAAACGACACTGAACGACACCTCTGCGACATATTGTAAATTTTTCTAATTTGTGATATTATATCAATAAATTTGAGTTTGTACAAGATTAAGGGGGAATTTTTATGAGCAGAGTTCTTGGGATAATTGCAGAATATAATCCATTTCACAATGGACATTTATACCATATTGCTAAATCTAAACAAGAAACTGATGCTCGTTATGTAATAGCCGTAATCTCTGGTAATTTTGTACAAAGAGGTAATACTTCAATAATAAATAAATGGACCAAAGCAAAAATGGCATTGCTTAATGGTGTGGATTTGGTGATTGAACTACCTACAATTTATAGCATTTCTAGTGCCGAAAACTTTGCAGAAGGTGCAATTAAAATTTTGAACTCTTTAGGAGTTGTAGATACTATATCTTTTGGAATGGAAACTAACGATATATCAACTTTGAATAATATTGCCAATGTCCTATACAATGAGCCAAAAGAATATGTTACACTTCTATCACATGAGCTAAAAAAAGGAAATTCATATCCAAAAGCGAGAGAAAATGCACTACTTATGTATTTAAATGATATAAAAAGGTATGCAAATGTTCTTTCTGGCTCAAATAATATTTTGGGAATAGAGTATTTGAAAGCACTTAGAAGAACAAAAAGCACAATTATTCCAATAGGAATAAAGAGAGAAAAAGTGCTATATAATGACAAATATATTGTTGATGAATTTGCAAGTGCTACAGCAATTAGAAAGATGCTTCTTACTAAAGAACTAAATGATATAAGAAAGGTAATGCCTAGAAATTCATATTTACTTTTAGGGGAAGAACTAAAAAAGGGACATTATGTTATTGATATATCTAGGTTTGAAAAAGAAATACTATATACCTTAAGAAAAATGTCTGTAGCAGATATAGCAAAGCTTCCAGATGTTTCAGAAGGGTTAGAAAATTCTATAAAAAATGCAGCTGATTCATGTAATACTCTAACAGAATTAATCAATATTGTAAAAACTAAAAGATTTACACAAACTAGAATTCAAAGAATCTTACTTTATAGTTTACTTGGAATAGATAAAAAGCAAATGGAGATTTCTAGAAAGGTTACTCCATATGTGCGTGTTTTAGGTTTTAATAATAAGGGTAAAGAATTGATTTCTGAAATGATGCATCTAAATCCAAAGCTAAATGTAGTTACATCTGTAAAAAAATATATTGATAATGTAGCAAGCAAGAACCTAAAAGAAATGCTTGAAAAAGATATTTTAGCTACAAATATTTACACCTTAGGATACTATGCTGATTCATATTCAAACTTGGATTATACAAACAAAATAGAAATTCTATAATAGCATTATATAAACATATTTAATCATGAGAGGAATGATGAAAGCTATGGTTGTTGGAATAACTGGTAGTTCAGGAGCAGGGAAAAGTACAGTATGCGAAATTCTTGAAATTGATTTTAAAGTAAAAATAATAAATGCTGATAAAATTTCTAGAAAGTTATCAAGAAAAGGAACAAACTATATTGTTGATATAATAAAAGAATTTGGAGAAGACATAGTTGATGAAGAAGGAGAACTTAAGAGAAGAAAACTAGCTAAAATAATATATTCTAACCCTGAAAAAAGGGAAGCTTTAAACAGGTGCACTTTTAAATATATAAATGAAGAAATTATAAAAAGAGTAAATAAAATTAAAGATGATACTACAGTAATAATAGATGCCCCACTTTTATATGAGAGTGGATTAGATAAAATTTGCGATAAAGTTATAGGAGTAGTTTCACAAAAAGAACTTCAAATAGAGAGAATTGTTGCAAGAGATGATATTGATTATGAAGATGCAGAAAAGAGACTTGCAGCACAAAAAACGAATGAATTTTATAAAGAAAAATGTGACGACATAATTGAAAATAATAATAATTTTGGGCAAATAGAAAATAGCGTTTGCCAGATTGCACACAAATATGGGATAGTTAAGAAAAATGCGGAGGCATAGGAAATTCAATATGTTGAACATAGGTAGAAACATACTATTTGCTAAAATAAAAATTAGAGCC
>CALXZF010000068.1 GCA_944393165.1 uncultured Clostridia bacterium | reverse complement strand
TATACCAGGAAATGATGATGCTATAAGAGCTGTTTCTTTAATAGCAGATTGTATGGCAAATGCAGTTATAGAAGGAAAACAAGGAGAATCTATGGAAGCAGTAGAAACTGAAATGACAGAAGAAGCTGCAGAAGTAGCTGAACCAGAAAGTATTGAAGAAGTTGTAGCTGAAGAAGAAAAAACAGCTGAATAATTGTAAATTAAAAAAGCTATTAATAAAAAAGGAGGAGAGCTTTTATCTGCTCTGTCTCCTTTTTACTATTAGATAGGAAAATTATAAGAATTTTTATTATTTAACAAAATTCTTGAAAATATATTAAAAGGAGGATATTTTGATGATTACAGCAAGCCAAGTTAAAGAGTTAAGAGAAAAAACAGGTGCAGGAATGATGGACTGCAAAAAAGTTTTAACAGAAACTAATGGAGATGAAGAAAAAGCTATTGAGTTATTGCGTGAAAGAGGAATTGCAAAAGCTGCTAAAAAATCTGATAGAGTCGCAGCAGAAGGATTAGTTGAAACATATATTTCAGTAGACGGAAAAGTTGGAGTTGTTGTTGAAGTTAACGCTGAAACAGACTTCGTTGCTAAGAATGAAGAATTTAGAACATTTGTAAAAGATGTTGCTAAACAAGTAGCTCAAGAAAATCCAACAGATGTTGAAGCTTTATTAAAGAAAAAATCAATAGTTGAACCAGATAAAACAGTAAGAGAAGTTTTAACTAATAAAATAGCAACAATTGGAGAGAACATGTCTATTAGAAGATTTGTAAGATATGAAACAAATAATCTATTAGAAAGCTATATACATGGAGACGGAAAAATTGCAGTTTTAGTTGAATTAGAAAATGGAACACATGAACTTGCAAAAGATATTTGTATGCAAATAGCTGCTGCAAAACCAGAATACTTAGATAAAGAATCTGTTCCACAAGAAAGACTTGCAAAAGAAATGGAAATATTAAAAGCTCAAGCTATGAATGAAGGAAAACCAGAAGCTATCGCAGAAAAAATAGTACAAGGAAGACTTGGAAAATTCTATAGCGAAATATGCTTAGTAGAGCAAGAATTTGTTAAAGATTCAGATGTTAAAGTTGGAAAATTGGTTGCAGATAAAGGTTCAAAAATAGTTAGATTTACTAGATTTGAAAAAGGCGAAGGAATTGAAAAGAAAGAAGAAAACTTTGCTGAAGAAGTTGCAAAACAAATAAAAGGATAATTTAATAAATTTTAATAAAAGGGCTTTATTAACAAGCCCTTTTTTGATATAATTGTGGCAAACTAAAATTTAGGAGTTGATAGAATGTTAATTAAAATTATTACATTCAACATTGCTCACGGCAAAGGCTTAGACGGAATAGTAAATATCGAAAGACAAGCAGAATTGGTAAAGAAATACAGCCCAGATGTAGTATTTTTACAAGAAATCGATATGTATACTAATAGAGCTGGAAAGGAAAATCAAATTAGAGACTTTTCTAAAAAAATATTTTTGCCTTATTGCTCTATGGAGAGTAATATTACACTGGAAGACGGATATTATGGTGACGGAATAATAAGCAGATTCCCAATTTCTTTTTCGGTTAATTATTTGATGCCACTTACCGATTTAAACCATGAGCAAAGAGGAATTTTGTGTAATAGAATTTCGCTAGGAACTGCCAAAATTAATTTGTTCTCGGTTCATTTATCTACTTATAAAGATGAAAGAATACTTGCATGCAAAGAGTTAAACAGAATAATAAGTAAAATAGATAAAAATGAGATAATCATAATAGGCGGAGATTTTAATGTTGGGGTAACAAGACTGGGAAAAGGAAAATATACATATACTCATGAAGATGAATTTGAAGAGTATAAATTGTTAAACCAAAATTTAAAAAAGATGCCTAACACAGAAGATACATGGTTCTCTAAAATTGGAACAGGATGTATAGATACTATTTTCTATTCTCCAAATATAGAATTATTGAAGTATGCAACAATTGATAGCGAAGGCAAATCAGACCATAGCATTATATATGCGGAGTTTAATATATAAAGAAAGACGAAAGAAAGGATTGAACACAGTTATGGATAAAAAAACAAAAATTAAATTTAATATTCTTGCAATATTTGTAATAATTATTTTTTGCTTTGCATTAACACCAAAAACTCTACAAAATGATACATACTATACAATAGCAATTGGTGAACATATATTAGAAAATGGAATAGACATGAAGGACCCATTTTCATGGCACGAAGATTTACCATATACATACCCTCATTGGGCGTATGATGTGGGAACATATTTAGTATATGAATTAGGAGAGAATATTGGAATTGGAGGCTTTACAGCAATTTACATCGCAACTGTTATTTTAGCAATTGCCCTAGGAATTCTAGTATACTATGCTTTAAATAAAATTTGTAAAAATCAGCTAGTGGCATTTTTTATTACACTAGGAGTGATGTATTTACTAAAAAGCTTTATATGTGCTAGAGCGCAACTTGTTACATACATTTTGTTCGTGCTAACAATTCTATTTATAGAGAAATTCATAGAAACCAAAAAAATAAGATATGCAGTTGGACTAGTTATTATTCCAATAATTATTGCGAATGTACATTTGGCAGTATGGCCATTCTACTTCGTACTATATTTGCCATATGTTGCAGAATACTTGGTTTCATGCATTACAGATTCAAATATTTATTATAATGTTGCATTAAAGATGAACAAAAGAAAATTGAAAAAGTTAGCATCAAAAAATGCTGAAAAAGATAAAATTGACAAAGTCTCTGCTAAAATAAATCAACTAGAAAATGATAAAGCTGTAGCAAATGAAAGACATGAAAAAAGAAAAAAAGAACCATACAAAATAATAGTTAAAAAAGAAAAAAATGTGAAATATTTAATTATTATAATGATTATATGTGTATTCACTGGATTGCTAACTCCTTTAGGAGATACTCCATATACTTATTTGCCAAAAACTATGGTAGGAAATACAATGGGAAGCATAAGTGAGCATTTGCCATTAACACTTATTAATGATTTAAAAACTTTAACTGTAATAGTATTGTTCTTATTAATATTAATGTTTACAGACACTAAAATAAAGTTAAGCGATTTATTTATGATAGCGGGCTTAACATTAATGGCATTCATGTCAAGACGCCAAGTATCAATGTTTGTACTTATAGGAGGATTTGTATTTGCAAAACTCTTAGTGGCTCTTATTGATAAATACGATAAAGGCGGAACAGAGCAAAGCATTAAAGCAATGACATCTATTTGGGGAAAGATTCTAACAATACTTATAGGAGTTTTAGTAAGCTTTATGCTATATAGAGGAAAAATAAATGCCCCTATTGTTAGTCAAAGCTCATACCCAGTAGCAGCATGTGATTATATTTTAGAAAATCTAGATGTAGAAAATATGAGACTATTTAACGAATACAATTATGGAAGCTACATATTATATAGAGGAATACCAGTATTTATTGACTCAAGAGCAGATTTATATACTCCAGAATTTAATGGAACAAAAAATGAGGACGGAGAATATGTAGGAAGAGATATTTTCTCTGATTATATAAATATATCTAATATTTCAACATACTATGAGACTAAATTTAATCAATATGATATTACACATGTATTGATAAAGGAAAATTCTAAATTGAATATGTTTTTATCTAGAGATAATGAGCATTACAAAGAGCTATATTCGGATGATAACTTTGTTTTATATGAAAGAAATTACTAAAAAGGAGCATAAATTGTGGAAAAGATAACTGTAGATTTGAATAATATGCGTTTAGATGCTTTTATAGCTCAAAAAAATGACAAGCTCTCTAGAACTATGATTCAAAAATTGGTAGAATCAGGAAATATATTAGTAAATGGAGAAAATAAAAAGATTTCATATAAAGTGCAAGTAGGAGACATTATTGATTTAAATTTGCCAGAGCCCAAAGAAGCAGGAATAGAAGCACAAGAAATACCAATAGAAGTAGTGTATGAAGATAGCGACATAATAGTTGTAAATAAACCTAAAGGTATGGTTGTGCATCCTGCAAATGGCAATCCAGACGGTACACTAGTAAATGCTGTAATGGCTTTATGCAAAGGCAGTCTATCTGGAATTGGCGGAGAAATTAGGCCTGGAATAGTTCATAGACTTGACAAAGATACTTCTGGCTTACTAATTGTAGCTAAAAATGATTTGGCACATATTAATATGAGTAAACAAATTAAAGATAGAGAAGTAAAGAAAATATATATTGCGCTAGTTAAAGGAAATATTGGTGAAAATGAAGCAACAATAAATATGCCGATAGGCAGAAGTACAAAGGACAGAAAGAAAATGGCGGTAAGAAAAGACGGAAAAGAAGCAATAACTCATTTTAAAGTATTAAAAAGATATGAAAAATATACATTGCTTGAAATAAAAATTGACACTGGGAGAACACATCAAATTAGAGTTCACATGGCAGAAATAGGACATCCTGTTGTTGGAGATATGGTATATTCAAGTGGAAAAAATGAATTTGGAGTAGAAGGCCAAATGCTACATGCAAAAAGCTTGGATTTTAAACATCCGATTACTGGAAAAGCTATGCATTTAGAAGCAGAACTACCACAATATTTTAAAAATGTGTTAGAAGTACTAGACAACAATAAATAGGTTATAGGTATACCCTTTGTAAAACCTAAATTCTATATTAAAGGAAAATAAATTGGAAGAAATACGAATACAAAAATATCTAGCAAATCAAGGAATATGCTCAAGGCGAAAAGCGGAAGAGTATATAGTACAAGGATTAGTAAAAGTAAATGGGTAAGTAGTTACTGAACTAGGAACAAAAATAAATCCGGAAACAGATGTAGTTTTATTTAAAGATAATAAAATAGGAAAATTAGAGAAAAAAGTGTATATTCTATTAAATAAACCAATAGGGTATGTAACAACTACAAAAGACCAATTTGGAAGGGATACAGTACTAGATTTAGTAAATGTAAAAGAAAAAGTGCTTCCAGTAGGAAGACTTGATATGTATACATCTGGAGCACTTATTTTGACAAATGACGGAAACTTTATTTATAAAGTAACTCATCCAAAATATGAAATAGAAAAAACATATAATGTTACATTAAAAGGAAGTATTACTAAAGAAGAAGTCGAGCAACTAGAAAATGGTGTAAAAATAGATGATTATACATCTGGAAAAGCAAAAGTGAGGATTTTGAAAATAGATAAAGAAAAAGATATATCACGAGTAGAAATTACAATTCACGAAGGAAAAAACAGAGAAGTAAGAAAAATGTGTGCTGGAATTGGAAAAAAAGTACTAGCATTGCATAGAAGTAAAATTGAAAACTTAGATGTGAAGAAACTTAAATTGGGAGAATGGCGATATTTGACAGAAAGAGAAGTAAATAGCATTTTGAAAGGTACGGTTCGCAAATAGAATTAAAGTTACAATTCACGGCCTAATAAAATCTATAATAAGCAAAAAACAGAAATGTTTTATAAAAGTAAGTCGAATATGTCGGTCAAGCTGATTTTCATTGATATTCTAAAAGAAATTTTGTCAGCGCCCTCACAAGTGTGCGAGATTCCCTAACAAAATTTTTTAAGAATATCAAATTCAAATCACATTCCATTCCATATTCTCATACTTTTATAAAACATTTCTGCTTTTGGATAAAATACAAGAATAAAAAGTTTTAAATAATAACAATAAAGTAGGCAAATAAAATTACTATTGTAAAATATTGAAAAATGTGTTAGAATAGCAATGTATAATTAGTATTACTTTTTATACAGTTA
>CALXZF010000067.1 GCA_944393165.1 uncultured Clostridia bacterium | reverse complement strand
TTTTTTCAAATTTTTTATTAAGAATTTCTCTTTCTAATTATGTCACTTATACAAAATTCGAATTATTTGAGTTGCTATAATCGCATATTTTTCAACATTTTCATCTACCTTCAAACTATATTCTTGTGGTTCTATTTTTTCTCCATTTCTATTTAAAATAATTCTTTGTAAACAAATTATTAGGCTGTTTTCTGTTATACTGGATACAGTAAATGTAGATTTATTGTTAAATCCATAAGTAATAACTGTTAGGCTTAAATCATTTATAACATCTAAATTCATATCTATATCTGCATTTAATATCACCAATTTAGCAGAAGATAAAATTTTTCTTAGCTCAATTTTATTATTAATTTTTGTATCAATAATAACTGTTTCAAATTTTATATTTTTAATATTTAAGATATTTTTATCTGTTATAAATATAATATTCTCCATTGGGATAATTTTAGATAATTTATTCTTGAAATATATTTCATTTTTTTGATTTGTAATCACTCCAATAAAAAACATTTCATTCTCCTAATAATAATTTTCTTTTATTATTATTGGTTAATATTTGTAATTTATACATTAAAAAAGAATATTTTTCCATTAATTTATTAAATTTGAGTTAGATATAGTATTAGTAGAATTCTCTATATTATTAGATTCCATAACATTTGTAGATGTTGTAACTGTATTTCCTGCCTGCCCTGTATTATTTAGGCCCGCTGCAGCAACAAACAATATAACCACTGTACAAATTGCTATAACATATGAAAATATTTTCGATTTATCTATTACAAAGAACATAAAAGACCTCCATTCGAGCAATTAACTTTATATGATTATATGCTTGAGCTTGTTATTTTATTCTTAATTTATTCATTAATCATATACTTCTATAGCCTTAACAACCACACGCTTTATTGCTCCTAGCGTACATGTAACTAAAGTAATTTCTCTTTCATCACTAGTATTTTGTGATAAACAAGATGTATCATATGGAGATACTCTATCCATACTATAAACTTGATACTTAGTAGTTCTATTATATGTATCTGTAATCTCTATTTCGTCCCCATTCTCAAGTGAACTTATTTTTCCAAAAGTATCTCCATAATTATGTCCTGCCAGACATAAATTACCTGTTTTATTCACATCTGGTCCACATATTTTAGTAACTGATTCTAGCAATGCCTCCTCTGTTGTTTCTTCCAAAATATATTTTTCTACCTCAATTTTAGGAATGGTTATTTTTCCAATAACTTTATAGCCATTAATTTCTTTAGGCATATTTTCGTATTCTTTTAAATTTAAAACTTCTCTTGCTTCTTCAATATTTTTCTCTCCTATTATATTTGTGGGCTTTTCTTCTGTACAAGTCAAGTCTTTTGTATTTATAGTCCTTGATACAGTAACCAAATTATTATCTTTGTTGTATATACTTAAAAATATAAATAAAGTAGAAAATATAAGTATCAAAAATAATATTAATATGATGTTTTTATGTTGTAATAAAAGACTTTTTTTCAAATCCTTAACCACTCCCATATGTGCGAGAATATATTATTTGGTTACTCTTGTTTTACAGTATATGAAAATTATTAATGCCAATATAACAGCAGAATACATAACATACTCAAAAACACTAGTTCCTGTTTGAGGTAACTTTTCTATTGTGTTTTCCTCGACATTATTCTCAGGCTCTAAGACTTCATTGGTATCGGTCAAATCTTCCAATACTTCAATATCAAATGTTTCACTTGCTATTTCTGCTTCTGAAGCTTGCATATTTACCAAACTTAGCTTAACTGTATATGTTCCTGCCACATCAAATGTTGCTTTTACAGGAGTTTCATTTTCGAATGTTCCTGCTACTGGGAATCCTGAAGGTGGACCCCAATATCCTTCTTGCACTATGTCTATTTCTTGGTCCAAACTATCTACTGCTGTAATTTTAGGAGTTCCAGGTCCAGAAACTTCAACTTTTATTCGTACATTTGAATATGTAGTTGCATTTGTTCCTCTTAGTACAACAGTAGCCTCTTTTGTCTCATTTATTGCAATATCCCCCGTATAGTTAAGCTCAAAATCAAATTCGTCTGCTGCATTTACCTGTATACTAAATAAAGTCAAGATCATTAGTACAATAACAATAAAATAACATAACTTTCTCAATGTAATACCTTCCCTTCTTTTTAAGATAATACATTTATATTTTGTAAATTAAATTTTTATTCTTTTTTAGTTTGTACTATTTGTTCATTTTGTTACTATAAAAATCTGCTAGCTCTACATTTGATGTTTTTCGACATAATATTCACATATTTTTATTGTAATCATAATATATATTAAGCAAATTGCTTAGGAAAGGATGATTATTTATTATGGAATATGAAAAAAATGTATGTCCAGTTTTAAATGTTGACGGTATTTTAGCTACAGGAAAGCAATTCGACCTTGATATAACTCTTCCAGAAGATAATAGAGGAGTCATTTACGGTATTGTAAAAGACTGTTATCAAGAGCCTGTTTGTGATGCTGTTGTAAAACTTATAGAGGTTGTTTGTGAGTGCGGTAAGGAAGAAAGAAGACCAGTTTCTCATACAATTACAGATAAGGATGGAGAATTTGTATTTGGACCATTATGTCCAAACAGATTTTATGAAATACAAATTTGGGTAGATCAAGTTAAACACTGTAAAATATGTACTAAAGTAGAGCATCATGGAGATTGCTTAAAGGGTGTAAAATTAGATTGTAAGAAAGATGATTACAGACCATGCCATAAAGATGATTGCAAAAAAGACGACTACAAAGAATGCCATAAAGACGATTGCAAGAAAGACGACTGCAAAGAATGTCATAAAGACGATTGCAAGAAAGATGACTACAAAGAATGCCATAAAGACGATTGCAAGAAAGATGACTACAAAGAATGCCATAAAGACGATTGCAAATGCGAAAAACCATGTGACAAAAAAGACGATGATTACAAGGAATGCAATAAAAGACCTGAAAGACCATGTAGACCTGGATATAGACCATTTTAATTAAAGAGGAGCAAAAGCTCCCCTTTTTCCTTACATTATACCCATTTTTTTAGCAAATTGTTTTCCCATTTTAACCATTTTCTTTTTGCTTGGTTGCATAGCATCACTGCACATCATAGCTACTCCTGCAGATATTAAACCGCCTACAATCATACCTTTTACAAATTTCATATTCATATACTTCCTCCTTTTTTCATTTTATACTAGTATTCCTATTTTTTTCTTTTCTATACCTTTTATATAAAGAATAACTTTGATAAATTGCTATAAGTATTAAAAAAATACCAAAACATTTTCGCAAAGCTCCCACCTCAAGATTTGTAGAAAGTTTCGCTCCAAAAAAAGTCCCCGCTAGTCCCCAAAGAAGTATTGGTATACCAATTTTAAATTTTATATTTTTATTTTTGATAAAAATTATAATTGCAGCTATTGAAGTCGGTATAAAGAATATTACATTTGTACCTTGAGCAATGTGCTGTTCAACCTGCGAGAACATAGACAAAAGTAAAATTAGAATTGTCCCTCCGCCCATTCCAAGGCCACCAATTATACCAGAAATTAATCCTATAATAATTTCTTTCATATCTACCTCATTATCATATTAATCCCAGCATAAAATAGAAATATTATAAATGCTATTTGCAAAAATTTATCCGAAATTTTATTGAGCAATTTCCCTCCTATTGCTCCGTCCAACAACTCCTCCTATTGCACATTTTATCCCTAAGCTCCAATCTATATAATTACTTCTATTATAGACAATCGCAGTAAGTATTACCATTGGCAAAATGCAAAAAAGAGAGGTCGCTCTTGCTTCTTTTTCCTGTAACCCCAGTATACAGGTATATAACGGAACTAGCAAAAGTCCACCACCAGATGCAAATAATCCACTTATGAATCCTACCAAGATTCCTATTAATGCTATTTTTATATTTTTCTTCATTGTATACACTCTCTATTCTATTATGTATACAATTACAAAAATTATTCTCTTTTAGCATTATTATATCCTAATTCATAAAACTTTTTAAATCTACTTTCTGCAATTTGAGTTAATATATTATCACATTTAAGCATTTGGCTGATAATATTTTGTCTTAGATTTTGGTCTTCTATATTATCTGCTTTGTCAAAAAAATTCTGTAACTCTTTTAAGTAGTTCTTATTTTTTTCTTTCCAATTTCTGTTGTTTTCTATCTTATATTTTTTTAACATATCGTTCCTTTCTCTTACTTCTAGAGTGTATTTTATTACTCTTATCGTAATATTTTTGTTTGTATATGTAATTTTAATATATTGCATGGTAAAATACAAGTAAATTTCAAAATATGACAAAATTCGACTTTTGCATATTTATATTTATAAATGGAAGGTTGTGGCATATGATCAAAATTAAACTATCTGATTTATTAGGTAAGCATAAGATGACTCAAGCAGCATTGGCAAGAGCCACTAATATACGACCTGCTACAATATCAAAGATGTACTATGAAGAATCTAAACGCCTTGATATTTCACAAATAAATCGTATATGCACTGTGTTTAATTGTGAGATATCTGACTTATTTGAGTATATTCCTGATAATGATAAAAAGTAGTAATATAAATCGCAATATTTGTTTAACCCATAAGTTAATAATTGAATTATACAACAAATACTAGCGTATATGCTAGTATTTGTTTTCGTATTATTCTCGTTTTATCATTGTTTTGCTTTTGTTTTCTCCATTAATCTTTCTTTTTCATAGTTTTTTACTAATTAGTATATAATATCATTTTTTTAATTTCTTATTTTAATATTTCCTTCAA
>CALXZF010000066.1 GCA_944393165.1 uncultured Clostridia bacterium | reverse complement strand
CCCACTTTTTGATACTAGTAGCTCTCCCATGATTACTCCGATGTAACACATATAGGGAGAATGAAAAGCATTTTAGTAAAGAACTTGCTAGAAATGGAGTAAACATGGGAAAAGTAAGTTGTCCATTTTGTAATAGTAGAAATACATTTAATATCGCTTATGGCTATTTAAAAAATAATATTAAAAGACTTAAAAATAATGAATTAGAATGGGATGAAGAATTGGATAATGAACTTGAAGGAGAAATAGAAATATAAGAGTATATATGTAATAAAAATTAAAATATTTGTGTTATAATACTCTTAGAGTACAAATATAATATAGGACGTGGACTAATGGAAGAAAAAAATAAATACGTTGAAACTTATATAACAAATATAGGAGAACAACTTGCAAGAAATGGGATTAAAATTACAGATAATCAATTATCAAGAGTAATTAATAGATTTTCAAATTCTGATAAGTCTATTGAAGAAATACAAAAAGAAATAAATATTTTGTTAGAAGAGTTTTTAGAAAATTATTCGAAAATGCTAGAAGCTAAACAATTACAAGATTTACAACTGCCTTTTAATGGCATTACTTTGAATAATCAAGATATAGACTTGATGTTAATTGCAGGTGCAAATAATCCACAAGAATTACAAGAAGCCCTATCAAAAATTACTAATATAAGACTTTCTTTAAATACTACTGAATTAACAGAAGAACAGTTTGTAGAAATAAGACAACAAGTTTATAATATGTATCTTGATACTTTAACATCAAGAAATGATTATATTAAAAATAGAAAAATTGAACTTGGAAGAAAAATTGAATATTTAAAATTATCTGGTATATTATCTAGTGAAGAAATTGCTACACTAGACAATGTTATTTCTTCATCAAGAAATACAGATGAAATAGTAGAAAAGTTAAATCAATCTTTTTCATCAGATAAAGTTCATAGAATGTATGAAATAATAAGAGATTTTACACCAATAGAAAAAGCAGGAATAAAAAGTTCAACACTTGAAGCTTCAAGAAATTTACTTGAAGAAATAAAAAATAATTACAATTCAATAACAATTGATGAAGAAGCTAAATATGGAAAAGTTACTTTACAAGACGGAAGTTTTAATTTTAAACATTTGCAAAAAGCATTAGACTTTGCTAAAGCACATAATAAACAAGTTAGATTAAATACTTTATTATTTTATATGGATTGTCCTGATGAATTATACAATTTAGAAAAAACACCAGAAAATAAAATGTTAGTAAAACAAAAATTACAAAGTTATGTTGAAACTACAACTAGATTTATTGTAGATAATGGATACTCTGATACTGTTAGAAGTATTGATGTATTTAATGAATTATTAAATAGATTTGCTATGACTGGTGAAACACCTTATATGTATCGTGGCGATATACCACAAACACAAATTACTATGCCAAATGGTGAATTAGGTATTGATGATAATATTAAATCTGGTTGGTTAAAACATTTAGATATATCTGACTTGTGTGATGTTATTGCAGTAGCGAGAAAAAATATGCCAACAACTGATTTTATGTATAATGATGATCATTTAATAGACCCTAAAAAAATTGCACCTACTATTGAATTAATTAAACAAATTAGAGAAAATGAAAAAAGACTAGGTGTAAAACTAATTGATAGTATTGGAACACAAATGCACGTAGATAATGGTATGACAAAAGAACAAATGAGAGAAATGATTATTAATTTAAGTCAATTTGGTCTACCAATAGAGATAACAGAATTTGATATAGTAATAACAAATGGTGTTGAAAATTTATCAGAAGAACAAATAGAAACAATGCGACAAGCTAAAATAAATGAAATATATGAGTGTGTTGATGAGTTAAGAGAACAATATAATATTAGAGGTTTTACAATTTGGAGTAAAACAGATAAACAAAATTTCCGTGTATTTTTAGCAAATGAAGAAAGAATACCAAAAGGATTAGAACCAATAGAAACATTACACGGTGGATACTATACAGAATTAATGCAACCTAGAAATAAAACTTTAACTAAAAGTAATTTTCAATCATTTAACTATCATACTCATACTAATCGTTGCGGACATGCAGGTATAGCAAGTGATAAAGAATATGTAGAATATGCAAAACAAGTTGGTATTACACAATTAGGATTTACAGATCATGTACCATATACTAGTTTAGAATTTCCAGAAACACATAAAAAATCACATATAGATGAAAAAACAAAAGAAGAAGTAATAGATGAAATTGAAGTTGCTCAACAAAGAATGCATATTTCTGACGTTGATGAGTATATTGCTTCAATCCGTGAATTACAACAAGAAAATCCTACGATGAAAATTATGTGTGGTTTTGAAGCAGAGTTTGATCCAATGAAAGAACAATTTTTAGGAGAATTGAGAGATAAAGTTGATTATATGATTTTGGGACAACACTTTGTTCCATATGGTATGAGCCAAGTGCCACAAAGAAACAATCCAAATTATCCTATACAATACGCTGAAATGTTATGTAAAGCTATGGAAAGTGGTATTTTTGACATAGTGGCGCACCCTGACATATTTATGGAATTTAGGGATAGTTTAGATACGGAAGAAAAGAAAACTTTATTTATGCAAAATGCAAAAATTGCTAGTCAAGCAATATGTAATAAAGCAAAAGAATTAGGTATACCTATAGAACTTAACTTTGGTGGAATTAATAAAGGTAAAATAATGCAAGACGGACAATTAGCTTATCCACATTCTGAATTTTGGCAAATAGCGGCTGAAACGGGTGTGTCTGTATTATATGGTGTTGACGCTCATACCCCAGAACAATTTATTACTATGGGAAAAGATAAAGAAAAAGCAGATATGATTATTGAGCCTAGTAAACTTAATTTGGTAGATAAAAATTATAATCCTGTTGAAGCTAGAAGAAATAATAAAAGATTGCAAGAATTATACCAACAGGGGCAATCAAAAGCTTTAACCTATGAAACACATTTAATATCACAAATTACAGCTGGGATAATTGACAGAATCCCAGAAGAAGAATTTAATCCAGATACATTCTCATATATGAGTGAATATGCTCTAGCAAAGGTGGGGCAAGATTCTACTGAAAAAGCTTCTAAAATAGATGGGATTATTGTGAAAAAAATTGAAGTAATATCAAATGATGTTAAATTAACTCCACAAGAAAAAGCATTTCAATTAAAGAGAACAAAAAATGCAATAGGACATACAAACGATACTTTATCACAACAACAATCAGCTTTAGAACGTGCAAGAGAATCAATACATACTTCTATTGAAATGGGTTGTCAAAGTAAACAAGATTTTAAAAATATAACAACTCAACTTACAGAAGGAAAAACAACAAAAAGCAATGAAAGAAGAAGTGAGATATCAAATAACTTACAAACGGTTCAATTAGCAAATAATCAAACAACTAAAAAAGAACAAACCAAAGGCCCAGTTTTAGTAAAAAAAATAAATAGTAATAATAATTCTAATTCTAATTCTAATGGCAATAAAGGATTTATCAATACAATTACATTATCTTTAATAATAACTTTTGTATGTGGTATTGCTGTTGGTATTGGTTATATGCTATATAAAATTAGTATAGGTTAATACAAAATAAAATTGAGTTTTTCAAAAGTGTCCGTTGACTGTCCTAAAAAACGTGGTAATATAGTATTATAGGATGATTATAAAGAAAACTATTTTGAGAGATAATTTATCTCTCTTTTTTCTTATCTTTCTTTAAATTCTCTTATAAGAAAGGAGCGTGGTTTTATATTTTATTTGATAATTTTTCTAAACTGTCGGAGACTATTTAGTGGGTCTTAGGGATATTCCCTAACAAGCTTAGGGTGTGTAAGCACCATGCTTGATAGT
>CALXZF010000065.1 GCA_944393165.1 uncultured Clostridia bacterium | reverse complement strand
ATCCATTTGTATGTTCTATTACTACTGTAAGCCCATATCTTGGATCATTTTTTATTGATTTTACTGTTCCTTCTGCTGAAGCTTTTACTACTGTTGTTTTTTCTGCTGCTATATCTATGCCATTATGTGTTATCCATTCGTCTAATGTTGCAGAATATACTAAATTGTCTTTTGCATATTCTCTTAAAATATCTCCTTCTACAGGCATTTTAAATTCAGGGTCTTTTTCTTCTTCTTTTTTATCTGCCTCTTCGTCACTTTGTGTTATATTTTGCTCTTCTATTTTGTTTCCTTGTACATTACTTGTGTTTACAGCATATTTTTTATCATCACTTGATGATTCGCTGACCGTGTTATTCTCTGTAGTATTGGTATCGTTTTCGTCAGCTTCATTTACACTATTCTCTTGCATTTCATTTACTGTTCTTCCCATTTGAGAGCTTGCTTCTTCTGTGCTATCTGTACTATTTGTAATATAGTCATCAACAATTGAGCTATTGTACCTTGCTATTTGTGTTTCTGCTTGCTCTCCTGAACCATATAAAATAAATACTGCTATAAAGGCTATTACTGCAAGTGATAAAATTCCTCCGGCAATGTATAAAACTCTTTGAAAATCCATATTATCTCTATTAAATTTTCTTCTTTCTCTTCTCATAAATATTCCTCCTATAAATTTTAATTATCATAAGTATTTACATTTTTGCGAGTTTTATACAATATTGTTGCAATTTTTTTGAATAAATTACATATCCTCAATCTCTACACCTGTATAAAAATGGTGTATTATATCTTCATATGTTTTACCTTCTTTAGCCAAACTATCTGCTCCTGTTTGGCTCATTCCTACTCCATGGCCATATCCCACAACTTCAAACTTAATTTTGTCATCTTCTATAGTAACCTCAAAGTTTGCAGACCTTAATCCAAAAATATTTCTAACTTCCACTCCAGATAATTCTAAATTTCCTATCTTTATTGTTTTCACACGGTTGCCTTCTGTATATTCTTCAATTTTTATACAATGTTTTTCGTTGAAATCTATTTTAAAATCGCTATGTTCTTCTTTTATTTTTTCTTCGAATTCTTCTTTTGTGAATTCCGCTTCTGAACTATACTGGCTATATGCATCTTCTCCAGATGTAGATACCGACTGCAAATATGGATATCCACTTCCTCCCCAAACATTTATTGGAGCTTCTGTTTCTCCTCCACTATTTGAATGAAAGAACGCATTTATTGGCTCTCCTTCATATGTAATAATTTTTCCTTGCGTACTATTTACAGCATTAACGATTTTATTCCAATTCTCTTCTCTTTCCGCTTCTTTCCATTTTTCTTTTCTGTCTTCTTCTGAAATCCATGCTTGGCAACAAGTAGAATCATCACAAATATCAGCTTCTCCATGTTTGCCGTCATTATTTACTATTTTATATATTGTATAGGTTCTTGCAACTACAGCTTGTGCTTTAAGAGCCTCATCTTCAAAAGATGCTGGCATTTCTGCAGAAACAACACCATACAAATATTCATCTAATGGGATTTCCTCTATTATTTCAGTATCTTTATGAAGCAATTTAATCGTGTCATATTTAGCATAATCATAAGTAGATTCCACCACTTCTGTATTTTCCAATATGTTTTCTGTAAGATTTTCTACACCACTACTATATGTTCTTTCAGAAAATTCTTTAGTAAAAATTATTGGCAAAGAAAAACATATGATTATTAATACAATTAAATATATAAAAATCTTTTTCATTGCTTGTCCCTATCTTTTTAACATGTTCTATTTTTATGTGCCATTATGCAGTAATCGCACTATTATCTGTAAGTTTTCTTTTCATCATGCTTAAAACTTTTTTCTCAATTCTTGAAATTTGAACTTGGTTTACACCCATAAGTTTTGCAACTTCAGTTTGGGTCTTCCCTCTAAAATATCTCAGTAATATAACTTGCTTTTCTTTATCATTTAAATTATTAATGAGCTCTGAAATCACTATTTTATTTGTAATCATAGTTTGTTCATCAACATTTGTACTAAGCTTGTCTTCTATGCATATTCCGTCTTCATCATTTTCACTTTCATAAATAGAATTCACAGGTTTCCTACTTTCCAATGCAACTACTATTTCTTCTTTTGATACCCCAGTTTCCTTTGCAATTTCTTCAATACTAATTTCTTTACCCTGCTTTAAATATTCTTTTTCAACTTCTGATATTTTATACAAAAGTTCTTTTATTGATCTACTAATCTTAATTGGTCCCTCTGTTTGTACATATCTTCTAAGTTCACCTAGTATGTATGGTACTGCATATGTTGAAAGCTTAACTTCAAAACTTGTATCAAACTTTTTAATTGCTTTCATAAAGCCCATTACTGCAATTTGGTATAAATCATCTGTTTCATGACCTCTATCTAAAAACCTTTTCACAATGCTCCAAATAAGGCCATTGTTTGTATTTATTAATTTTTCCATTGCTGATTTATCACCATTTTGAGCTTCTACAATATCCTCCACTTGGTTTTCATACAAACTTGTTTCCTGCACTTAGCCCACTCCTCCTAAACTCGCTAATTCTTCCTTTTCAATATTAACCAAGTGTTTTTTTATCTTCTTTCTCATAACAACTTTAGTTCCAAGTCCAAATACAGAATCAATCTCCACATCATCCATAAAACTTTCCATTATTGTAAAGCCCATTCCAGACCTTTCTAAATTTGCTTTTGTTGTATATAGCGGCTTTCGAGCAAGCTCTACATTCTCAATACCTTTTCCAGTATCCGATATTTCTATCTCTATAACATTCTTTATCAATCTAGCTTTTATTTTCACAATTCCTTCCGCATCTTCATATCCATGAATAATGCAATTTGTTACAGCTTCCGAAACAGCAGTCTTTATATCAGCAAGCTCTTCTATTGTTGGATCAAGTTGAGATGCAAAAGCTGCAACCGTTATTCTAGCAAAAGCTTCATTGCTAGACTTGCTCAAAAATTCCAATTTCATTTCATTATCATACATTATAAAATCCTCCTTTGTCGTTTGGGTGTCGTTTGGGGACAGGCCTCAAAACGACAACTTTGTCGCTGAGGGACAGGCCTCAAAACGACAACTTTGTCGTTAAGGGACAGGCCTTCTCCATTATAATTACTTTTTTATCCTTGTCCCATTTTATTAAAGCTCTATTCTAAATCTTTTAAGATCACTAAGTATTGGCTTATTTACGATACTGATATACTATTTTTTAAAGCCATTATCTAGCACCTTTCCTCTTTTGTTAAAATCTATTCTAATTTTTTTATTCTGCGCCTTGTTATTCCTCTAGCCCAAATTTTCCCTTTAAATTTAATACTCTCAAATTGCCATTTTTTCAATAGGTATAATTTTGTTAATTCCGCTCATCTCTAGTATTCTACTAACTGTGCTTCCCGCATTCACAATCTCCAAGCTTCCGCCAATTAATTTCATCATTTTATACCTTCCAATTATCATCCCAATCCCTGCACTATCCATAAAAGTAACCCTACTAAAATCAAATATAGTTTTTCTAGGCATATATCTTGTAATTTCATCATCAACTTTCCTCCTTATTTTTTCTGCAACATGGTGGTCTATCTCTTCGGTAACTTCAACAATTAACTGCTTGTCCTGTTTTATAAAATCAATGTTCAAGTTTCACCCCTCCTTAGTTTTTCTTAATTATATTCTTATTTACATATTTTTCCAATAGCAAAAAATAAGAAGTTTTGTTGAAATATGGGAAGTTTTCGACATTTTATGATTTTGAGACCCAATTATGATAAGATAGAAAAAAATAAAGGAGTGAAATTTATGATTATCAATTCACATGTTCATGTTAATACGAAAGGAATCTATTTTTATTACCCAGAGTATAACTTTCAGCGGTTTTTAGAGGAAATGCGTGAAAACAACATAGATATTGCTTTTCCTGCACTTAACCCAAAAGTAGAACTCTTTAGGTGTTCTAATGAACTTATGAATTCTTCTGGAACTCAGCATTTTTCCAAGCATCGGATTCAAGTAGTTTCAAAGAATAACATGCTAGTTTTACAATGCAAAACATGCGGAACTGTTAATTATGCAGCCGTAGCTGACCCTCTTCGTGAACACAACAAAGAGCTAATTTCTATTACAGCTCCATATCGTGCAAACATAAAGCCTCTCATTTATATTCTTTTGTGCAAATCAACTATTCAAAAAGAAATTGATTTTTGGGAAAAGAATTATCCAAATGACTTTTCAGGCTTTAAGCTTCATCCATGGAACGACCAAGTAAATGTGGCTGATTTTAAACTTCGGTCTAACAAACCATTTTTAATTCACACTGGAATTCGAAAGTTAGAAAGTGCAAAAAATGCGATTACATTTGCTAAAAACAATCCTTCTTTGAAGGTAGTAATTGCACATGCTGGTGCATTAGATTCGTCTGTATTACAAGAAGCTTCCTTGCTAAACAATGTTTATATTGATTGCTGCCCTTCTACTTTTATGTATGAAAGCAAATATTCTTCACTATATTCTCCTCAAGAAATTCTCGCCCCTGAGGATATTTATTATAAAGCTTTAGATTATGTATCAAGTGAGAAGATTCTTTTTGGCACAGATTCACCTTGGGGAAATAGCAAGCAAGAGCTTGAAATAGTGCGGAATTTACATGTTTCAAAAGATGTGAAAGAGCAAATTCTTTTTAAGAATGCATTAAAATTTTATGGAATATAAGAACACCATGTATTAACAGATTTAATAACTTTGCTAAAGTTGTTAAAAGCTCCTAAAGAAAATTTTTAGGAGCTTTTGTATGTATTTACACATACCTCATTTTTTCTAGTCACCATTCATTGCGCATCCACAGTCGTTGAATTCTTCTACACTCATTTCCCAATCTTGTCTATCCATTACGACACCTCCTCTCTTCCTACGCAGTTAGCATCAAATCCAGTAAGTTTATTACTACTTTGATAAGCAGACTTTCTACATCCTCCACAATATGCTAAAAACTTGCAACTGCCACATCCTTCGTAACTTTTTCTGTCTCGTATTTCGCTGAACACTTTGGATTCTAGCCAAATTTTTTTTTATTTCTCTTCATAAATGTTTCCTGCTTTTACTCTAACAAATGGACATGGTATAACATCGCCATTAGCTAGCACAGAGCAAGATGCAATCCCTGCTGTACAACCGCCTTTAATTCTAAACTGTTCCCCTTTATCTAATGCCTTTTTCTTAATAGAATTTACATAAGGGTGTTTCAATTTATTTATTTTACCTTGTTTTTCATATTTCAAGAGTTTCTGTATAGCTTCAATTTTTTCTTGCCTACTTAGCAAAAACTCAGTATCTTTTCCAGTATCAATGCAAAAATTAAAAGCAATAGGAATTTGATTTTCATTTGCTATTTCTACAATTTCGTCGATATAATTCAAATTCTTTTTATGTACTGTGGTAAACAAATATGGCTTTACTCCTACTTTTTGCAAATCTTTAGCAAGCTCTATTGTCTTTTGACTACTAATGTTCCTTACACCATTTTCATCTATGTCAAAACTCAAATGAATATAGTCAAATCCTTGTAAGTCTTCTAAATTCAAGTTTCGAATGTAGCCATTAGTTTGCAATGTTACTTTGCTTATCTTCTCTAATGTATTCCTATTTTCTTTCAAATATGCACATATTTTCGAAAATTCTGGATGTAAAGCCGCTTCTCCTCCAGATATAGTAAAAGTATGAATTCCATACTTGTTTGCAAAATGCATTAGCTCTACAATCTTATCATAATCCATATCTATATTTTTGTTTTCTCTGTTATAACAATGTAAGCAGTTCAAATTACATTTAGTTGTAATTTCAAGCTCCAACATATGCATCGATAATCTCACAGCGCACATCCCTCTCTTTCTTTATTTTCATTTCTTCATTCATGTAACTAGCGTTCCATGCTCTACAACCAGAATAACAATTATCATGTTTTTGGCAATGCATACACTCTTCTGGTAAATCATTTTGTAAATAATATGTACGAAAAATTTGGAATCCTTTGCCATTTTTCCATATGTCGTGTAAATCATCTTCAAACACATTACCACAAAGAAATTCATCTGTTTGAAAGAAATTACATGGATACACATTTCCATTATATTTGATAATTAGTTTGCTTTTTCCAGTAGCACAAACTGGCATTTGAAGACTCTTGTTTTCTTCTCCTAGCAAGCCATATAGCCCATGCTTATATACAATTTTCTCTTTACCTACCTTTTCTACATACTGCAAATATTTTTTCAAATTTTCTTTTTTCATTGGAACATTTAAAGAATCAAATTTTTTTCCTGTATAGCAAGGAATTGCTATTGTTGGTGAATATGTTATTGAATCAAATTTAGAACTTAAATAATCAAATAATTCTTCGTAATTATCAAAATTTTCTTTTATTAAAACTGTATTGACCGATACAGCTTTTTGTGCATTAACTGCTCTCTCTATGTTTTGAACTGTCCTTTCAAACGAGCCTTTAAATCCTGTTATTTTATCATTTACTTCTCCATACCCATGGAGTGAAAAAACAAATTCATCTGAGTATGGCAGTATATCGCTTATGTCAATAGAGCCATTGGTGTTAATAAGATTAACAAATCCCTTTTCTTTAGCATACTTCACAATCTCTGTAAAATGCGGATATAAAAAGTTCTCTCCACCAGAAAAGTGGATTTTCTTTAACCCTAACTCCTGCAAATCATCTATCACTTTTTTCCACATCTCTGGCGGTTTATCTACATATTTATCTGCAAAATCGCAATTTTCAAAACAAAATTTGCATCTAAAATTACAATTTCTTGTTAATTCTATTTGAGCAAAATTTGGTCTACTCCAAATCAAATCAATAATCTCTTTTTTAGTAAACCCATTTATCATCCTACTTTCTCCTTCCTTTAACATCATTTGTGCCTTTTTCTATTTAACCAATTTTCCTAAGCTATAAACTAAGAAATCTCTTTTGCTTCTTGAATAACTTCCTTTTTTATTAAATAATCAATAAACTTTTGTGGCACCTTTCCTATTTCTTGATGTTTAATTATTTGTTTAAACCATTCACGAGTCTCGTTTTTCAAAAAAATCAAGTCAGGATTAGTATAAATTGCAATGTTTTCTTCATTTTCAATGTAATTAGCCGATTTTTTCAAATCATACTCTTTCGATAGTTGTGCTCCCAAAGCCACTTTTGGAACATTCTTTCCACCAATATTTTCTATTTCTTCTTCAATAATTTCTAAACCATTCTTTTTGTAAAAAGAAATAGCTCTGGTATTTTCTTTTGCACACCATAATAAAATGTTCGAATGTGTTTGTGACAAATTCTTTATAGCTTCTTTCAATAGCTCTGTTCCCACTCCACGCTTTTGGCAGTCACTTTTCACATATAGCGCAAAAACCTCTCCGCTATACTTTGCAAAATCTGTTTGCTTTCTCTCTCCAAAATAGCAATAAGCAATTACCTGCCCCGCTTCTTCATATACTAATACTTGTTTTTCTTTTATATTTTGCAAACATTTTTGTATTTCTTTACTTAACTCTAAATTGTTCAAAATAGAATCCGGAAAAATATTTAAATATGTTTTTCTCCATGTATCTATTTTTATGCTTGCAATTGTTTCTGCATCTTCTGCTTTTCCTTCTCTTATCATTTGCATCACCTCCAGCTTGTCTTTGTCTTATATATATGTATGCAATTTCAAATTAATTTATGACTATTTTTATGTGATTTTTCTATTTTAATATTTTTTTGTGTTTTATGCAAGTGTTTAATGGGAGAATTTTGCATAAGTTTTGCTGTAATAATTTTGAAACATCTGTACATAATAATTATGAGCAAAAATAAACAAAAATATGTGCAAATTATTTAAAATTGAAAGGAGATTTTTTTAATGGGAAATGAAAAATATATTTTAAATACCGTTAATAAAGGATTAAAAATGGGAATGGATTCAATATCTACTATCTCCGAAAAAGTAGGAGATAATAATTTTAAAGACGACTTGATTTATCAATATAACCAATATAATGATATATTAAATAGAGTAAACACCGAATTGCAAAACTTCAATGATTTGCCTTCTGAACTCCCTCCTATGCAAAAATTTATGGGATATATGGATATTCAAATGAGTACTATAAATGATAAAAGCAATTCTCATATTGCCGAGATGCTTATAAAAGGTACAAATATGGGAATAATCGAAGGCGTGAAATTGAAAAATCAAAATCCTGATGCAAATCAAACAACACAAAAGATATTAGATGATTTTATACAATTCCAAGAAAATACTATTGAGAAATTGAAAAAATATCTGTAGGTTAATTTGGACAAAAGGGACACTCCTTTTTGTCCAAGAACTTGGCCAAAAGGGACACTCCTCTACTAGACAGATTTTTAAACTATTTGTAGATAAGATTTTAAATTAGACTTAAACAAATTAAATTTTCAGCAGATTTATAGTTTATTTTTATTAGTAATCTTTCTCATATTTTAAATAATTAGAAACAGTTGATTTTGATATACCGTAAAATACGAGCAATTTCAATATTACTAGCTCCCGTCATATTTTTTAATTTTCTTGTCAGCTTTTCTATCATTAATTTGTCTTTTATATTAATTTCTTCTAAATTATGCCCTTTTTTAAATTCGTCAATAATAGATTCTAACTTATCATTTAAAAATGCATTTCTGTCCTCTTCTGTATCAATAAAATCTATAAAATCATTATTCTTAATATGATTCTTTTTTTGTATTTCCTGCATAGTTCTCTCTAGATTATAATTATTAGCGCTAGAAAACTGATAAAGTTTCTGTTCTTTTACTATCCCTGCTTTAACGGGGTTATTATGAATATAGTAAATACAATTATACAAATATTCCTCGCTGTCAATATATTCACTTTTAAATCTATTTCTAAATACTACTCCAACTCTATCCTCTAATTTATTATAGATCATTGCAAATTTCATATTTATCATTTTCATAAACTCCGACATTTCGTCAATATTTTCAATTTGCAAAAGTAGATGCACATGATTTGTCATTATACAATATGCAACAATTTTAATATTGTATTCCACTGCATGCTCAAATATCAACTTAATATACATTTTCTTATAAATATCATTGTCAAAAATCGCTTCTTTGTTAATTCCTTGCGACATGACATGATAAAAATTGCCGTTTATTTTGTTTCTTGCCTGTCTCGGCATAGAATCACCATACTTTCTTTTTTATTTATATATTGGATTTTTCGCATTAAGAATTTAATGCTTAGATTTAATTAGAAAGAATTAAATATTATATATATTATACCATATTTCAGTATATGTCAATATTTTATGGTAATTTAATATTGCTACTGGTAGATGTCTTATTAAAAATAATATTGATTTTAGGTTTAAGTGATAATTTCTTTATTTCATTCGATAAAAAGAGGAGTGTCCCTTTTGACCAAGTTCTTGGACAAAAAGGAGTGTCCCCTTTGTCCACCTTTGTCCAAGTTCTTGTTTATTTAAGTTTTAATAATCTTTCTTTTGCTGATTCAAGCATTTCTCTATATTTTGTAAGTTTTTCTTTTTCCTCATTTACTTTCTTCTCTGGTGCCTTGTTTACAAATCCTGGATTTGATAACATTTTCTCTCCTCTTGCAACTTCTCCTTCAAGTCTTTTTATTTCTTCTTTAATTCTGCTTTTCTCTTCTTCAATGTCTATTAATCCCTCAAGAGGCATATATACTTCTGCATCGCTTAATATTACTGTCATCGCTGTGTCTAATTTGCTTTTATCAAACTCTCCCAATTCATTTTTTCCAGCTAAATCGTTATCACTGCTACTATCTCCAATGTTGTCCCCAATGCTTTCTACCACTTTTAAGCTTTCTGCAAATCCAAGTTTTAGTAAAATATTTTCTGCTTCTTTTAACTCTTTATAGTATTTTTTAGTAACTATTAATAGTTCAGCTTTTTTGCTTGGATGTATGTTATTAGTGCTTCTTACATTTCTTATTCCTATAATAATTTCTTTTAGCTTTTCTACAGCTAGCTCTTCTGTATCAAATAAATAGCTTTCTTTTTTCTCTGGCCAAGCCGAAATAATTAAATCTTTTTCATCATATTTTACTAAGTTTTCATAAATTTTAGTTGTTACAAATGGCATAAATGGATGTAATAATTTTAATGAAGTTTCGAAAACATAATTTAATATATCACTTACAACTAGCTTTGTTTCTTCATCTTCGCTATATATCCTTGTTTTTACCATTTCTATATACCAATCACAAAATTCATTCCAAATAAAGCTATAAATTTTGTCAAGTGCAACGCCCAAATCATAATTTTCAAGATTTCTTGTTACATCTGTAACTAACTTATCCAATTTGTTCAATATCCATTTGTCTTCTATTTTTAATAATTCTGAGTTATATTGATTCTTCTCACCTGAATTTACTATTTTGTCATGTAATTCTCTTACTTTCTTCTCATCAGGTGTATTCATAATAATGAATTTTGCTGCATTCCAAATCTTGTTTGCAAAGTTTGATGCTTGCTCTAATTTTTCTGGCATATATCTTATGTCATTTCCCATAGTAGTTCCAGAAATAACTGCAAATCTTAAGCTATCTGCTCCATATTCATCTATGATTTCTATTGGGTCGATTCCATTTCCTAATGTTTTTGACATTTTTCTTCCTTGGCTATCTCTAACCATTCCATGAATTAGAACATCTTTAAATGGAGCTTTTCCTGTAAGCTCTAATCCTTGTGACATCATTCTTGATACCCAGAAAGTAATTATATCAAATCCTGTTATTAACACATTTGTTGGATAAAATGTTTTGTAATCTTCTGCATCAGTATTTGGCCAACCAAGTGTTGAAAATGGCCATAATGCAGAGCTAAACCAAGTGTCCAATGTATCTTCATCTTGATGTAAGTGTGTGCTTCCACATTTTTCACATTTTTCTGGTGCCTCTTTTGCCACATTAATATGTCCACATTCATCACAATAATATGCTGGAATTCTGTGTCCCCACCATAACTGTCTTGAAATACACCAATCTTGTATATTATCTAACCAGTTAAAGTACTGCTTCTCATATTTTTTGGGAATAAATCTAACCTCGCCATTTCTTACAGAATCGGCTGCTCTTTTTGCTAGTTCCTTCATAGAAACAAACCATTGCCCAGACACTTTTGGTTCTATAGTGTTTTTGCATCTTTCGCATTTTGCAACATTATGAACATATTCTTCCTCTTTTACTAAAGCACCAATTTGCTTTAAATCTTCTACTATAGCTTTTCTTGCGTCTAGCAAATCCATGCCTTCATATTTTGGTACTAAATTTCCCATTTTATTGTCATCATCAAATACAGATATAATTTCTAGATTATGTCTTAGTCCAGATTGATAATCATTCATATCATGTGCTGGAGTAATTTTAACACAACCTGTTCCAAATTCTTTTTCAACAAATTCATCAGCTATGATTGGAATTTCTTTGTTCATAATTGGAAGAATACAAGTTTTACCAATTAAATCTTTATATCTATCATCAGTTGGATTTACCGCAACAGCAGTATCTCCTAACATTGTCTCTGGTCTTGTTGTGGCAACTGTAATGTATCTATCATCAGTTCCAGTTATTTTGTACCTTATATACCATAAATGTGTTTCTTCTTCTTTATACTCAACTTCTGCATCTGAAATAGATGTTTTACAGCTTGGGCAATAATTTATCATTCTAGTGCCTTTATATATTAGCCCTTTATTGTATAAAGTGATAAACTGTTCTAAAACTGCCTCAGACAAACCTTCATCCAATGTAAATCTTCTTCTATCCCAATCACATGAACATCCCAATTTCTTTTGTTGTTTCTCTATTGTTCCACCATATAGCTTTGTCCAATCCCATGCTTCTTCTAAGAATTTTTCTCTACCTAATTCTTGCTTTGTTTTTCCTTCTTTTTTTAGTTTTTCTACAACTTTCATTTCTGTTGAAATAGCTGCATGGTCTGAACCTGGAAGCCACAAAGTATTGTATCCTTGCATTCTTTTAAAACGAATTAAAATATCTTGAATTGTATCATCTAATGCATGTCCCATATGAAGTTTACCAGTTACATTTGGTGGAGGCATCATAATACAATAGCTTTCTTTTGTTTTATCCATACTAGGCTTAAAATACCCTTTCTTTTCCCATTCTTCATAAATCCCGTCCTCAAATTCTTTTGGATTATACTTGTCATTTAATTTTTTCTCCTGCATTATTCCACACCCTTTCAAAAAAATATTCATATAATTTAAAAGCAAAAAAGCAACTTACCCTATTTTAAGGGCAAGCTGCTTAGCTTACGGTACCACCTTAATTCACAATTTATCAAAATTTGTTAATTAATTGCATCTCAAAACTTTTAACGCAAGTTACTCGTATATGGTTACTGCTATTTCACCATATCTGCTCCAAAGCTACCTTCAGTTTTGTTTCTATTAGAAGCTCTCAGCGCAAACACTTCTATTCTCTTTATAGAAATTTAAAACTTACTCCTCTTTTTCTCAGCATTATGGTAATATTGTACCACGATTTTTCGAGAAACGCAAGGGAAATTTTAGCTACTTTTTATGGCTAGTTAAATTATTACAATTCGCTTTATTTATACAATTCTGCCACTTCAACATTTCCATTGCTATCTAAACTTCCTGCAATACATACCATATCACTTTCTTTTAATTTTCTGTATATATAATCTGCCATTTTGTCATATGCATAAACTTTTATTGTGTCTCCTCCCAATAATTTTATTTTACAACTAGCTATAGAAATATGATAATACTTATCCACATTATTTTCACATTTCAAAGAATCTTTATACTTGTCATATATAAACTTAAACTCTATTTTTGAAATTATTTCTCCATATATTACTACTATATTCATTTATTTTTCTCCATAAATTTAGCATGAACTACATATGTTCCGTAACCTGTACTTACTAATACATAGTTCATTGATACTTTTTTACCTGTTTTTACAGGAAGGAATAAATCCCTTTAATATCTAATATTTCACTGCATATATTCCGTAAAATATATAATCTGGAATAATATTAGAGCCACACGCGAAGAATTGTTGCTGTTGGAATTATACGGATTGTTGTTGTTACGGTTTGAAGCCGGATTGTTAGAACCGGAATTGTTGTAATTGCCACCGACGATTAACTCGATTGTTGGTGTTGTTCGCTTTTTGATTTATCCCTAGTTTTTTAAACATTTAGAGACTCTTTATTAAAACAAGAATCCAATAACAGAATTAGGCTATTTAACATTTTAATTCTACATTTTTTATTAATCTCTAAACCGTCTGTTATTTGTTATATTTTGCCTTCTAAATCTCAAATAATTTTTCTGCCAAGTTTTTCACATTTGCATATTTTATATAACCAAAGTGTCCACATAAATATTGTTTTGCTTCTTTGCTGTCTATTTCTCCTATTCGTATTCTATACTTTAGTTCTTTTACTTTCTTCTTTAGTTTTCTTTTTCCGCTTATCTCTTATCTTTAGTCTATATTCATTTATTTTGTATCCACAAAAATTTATGCCTTGTTTATTTTTAAATATTTGTGTTTTTTCATTAAGTTCTAATTCTAATTTATTTTTTAGAAATGCTCTTATTTTTTCTAATGCTCGCTTTGCTTCTTCTTTTGTTTTAAACATAGCTATGCTATCATCTAAATATCTAAAATAATATTTGCAATGTAGAACATTTTTTACATACTGGTCTATTTCGTTTAAATATATATTTGCAAACATTTGTGATGTGTAATTTCCTATAGCTAAACCTTTTTTGCCTTCGTTTGAGTATATTATTTCTTTTAATAGCCATAGCAGTTTATTGTCTTGTATCTTTTTGTTCAGTATTCTATACAATATGTCTTTATCTATGTTTTGAAAATATTTTCTTACATCCATTTTTAGTATGTAATATTCTTTCCATGTTCTACTTAAATGTTTCATTGTGTTTTGCACATCTAGACACGCCTTATGCATCCCTTTATTTTTTAAGCATGCATAACTTGTGTTTATGAAAGTTGGCACAAAATATGGTTCTAAAAAATTATCTACTACCCACCTATGAACTATTCTGTCTAGATATATGCTTTTTTCTATTTTTCTCAGTTTTGGCTCTGTTACATAAAACACACTATATCCACTATGAGCATATGTTCCTGTTTTTAATCTTTCATATAGCCACATTATATAATCTTCTTGTTTTAGGTTAAATAGTATCGTTTCTTTTCTATAGCCTTTTCCCTTTCTACTAAGCTTATGTGCATTCATTAGTTTTTCATAGCTTAAATTTTTATCAAATTCATTTCTTATTGTTTTTGGCATAATATTTTATTAATCCCCCTACTATTTTCCCTATTTCATATATGTGTTCCATTGAAACTTTGAACTTTTTTTCATCTATCCATTTATTTGCAAACATCATTCTTAAATATATTCTTTCTAAAACTAGTTCTGCATCAATTTCATTTAAAGTTCTCAGTTTTATATTTTCTAAGCTATTACCTATTTTATTTATATAAATTGCTTTTCTTAATATGCTGTATATACTTATTTTGTATTCATTCCCTATATTGAACTTTTCCACTCTTGGTAGTTTTAATAGCATTTTTAATACATATTCTATATATTTTTCTATTTTAGGTATTAGTATTAGCACTTCTTCTTGCTTCATCTTCTCTTACTCCTTATGCTGTTTTTTCTTTTTTCTGTTATTTTGTCCTTGATTCGAATTTATATTTTTTACTTTATTCTGTATTGTTGTATTTTCTTTCTCTCTCTTCCTCTAACATTTTATTAAGTGCTAACATATATTTATCATCTTCATATCTATTATTAAGGCCTTTGCATAACAAGCAATTAATTGTTTTTTCTTTTTCTTTATTATATTTTCCACTTTTTCTTGCTACTTCTTTTAGCTCTACATTTTTTGAATCATAATCATATATTACATATGCATATTTGGTTTCGTTTAATTTTTCCACATATTTTTCAAATGCATTTACTGGAAACCCTACTTTACACATATTTAACTTAAAACATGTACATTTTAATCCTAGTTTATTATGTAATAACACTGCATCTTCTCCTGTTGCTACATAAAATGTTCCTAGTTTTACAAATACTAGTTTTCCTTTTTCTTTCTCTTTCAAAAGATTTAACATTATACTAAATCCCATAAAAAAACCTCCTATAATTCTGCACAGTGCCATTACTGCTAAATCCCTGAAACGCAGTAATGGCGCCATGCTCCTTTAGGAGAGTGGCGCCATGCTCCTTTAGCTGGAAAATTTTATCCTTTCCCCAAAGCAAAAATAAATTTTTGCTTTGGGCACAGTCTAAAATTTTCCACCCTCTAGCGTACTTCGTTCGCTAGATGCATTGCTTTGATTTTTCTATTCATTTTAATTTTACTGTTTTTTCTACTTCATCTACACCTCTATCAGCGTTCAGACCTACTTTATATATATAGCCACACGCGAAGAACTGTAGCTGAGGGAATCATACGGACCGCTGCTGCCACGGCCCGAAGCCGGATAGCCAGAACCGGAATAGTTGCAATTGCCACCGACGACTACACGATAGCTGGTGCCGTACGCTTCTTGAGTCCACTCCCAATAATTCCCAGCTAGGTCATATATATTATTTGCTGACCAAGTGTCACTATATCCTGATTCTTGTGGAGTTCCTTGATAATCTCCGTCTGTATCATAATTTCCCCAACTACTTGAATTACTATCTACTAGAGTTGGATCTTTTACAAATTTTGTTTGCTTTAGCCAATTCATTACTTCATCCCATTGATTTCCATATATCATTTCACTTTGCGCATATTGGCTATTTGTTACTACTTCACTACATGCTTTCTTTAATCCATACCATGTTGTATAGTTTTCGTTTGCAGCTGTTAGCACTGGCTGGCCTCTTTTCACTGTTGGCTTTCCGTATGTTTCTGTTAACTCATATCTGCCTATATAAAATCCTCCATATTTTTTTATACTTTCATATGTTGCTGTATATTCATTTACCATATCTTGAGCAAAATGTGTTAATACTCCTGCATCTGTACTATCTTTAT
>CALXZF010000064.1 GCA_944393165.1 uncultured Clostridia bacterium | reverse complement strand
ATTACAAATGCAATGCTTAAAACAATAATAGATGTCATTGAAGTAGATAGCGAAGGAAATGTAGAAGTAAGATTAAAATTATTAAATGAAATTGGAAGTCAGCCTACAGTAATTACGAATTTTGATTATATAAATTCTACCGTTACGAAAAGTAACAACGGTACACAAAGATGTTAGCGAAAGATTACAAAAAATCAGCCCTTACTTAGCAGCTGAAGTAAGAAGCGTTTTAGATGAAAATAAAGCAGAGAGACACATTAGAGGAGGATTGGCAACAAAATTAAAATACAGTCACCAGCAAAAAGCGTGAACAAAAGGGAGTGTCCCTTTTGTTCACGCTTTTTCTTTATATTCCCATTATGTTATATCCGTTGTCTGCATATATTACTTGACCAGTTATTGCTGAAGACATTTTACTAAATAAGAATGATACAACATCTCCCACTTCTTCAGTTGTAACATTTCTTCTTAGAGGTGCTTTCTCTTCAACAACATCTAATATACTTCCAAAATCCTTAATTCCTTTTGCTGATAATGTTTTTATAGGTCCTGCAGAAACTGCATTTACTCTTATATTCTTCTTTCCTAAATTATCTGCTAAATATCTTACACTAGTTTCCAATGCTGCTTTAGCAACACCCATTACATTATATCCTGGTAATACTTTTGTAGAACCATAATATGTTAACGAAACAAGACTTGCTCCTTCATTTAACATATCTAATTCCTCTGCTATTCTAGCAATTGCCACAAATGAATATGCACTTACATCATTTGCATGTGAAAATCCTTCTCTACTTGTTGTAATAAAATCATTTCTTAAGTCTTCTGTATTTGCATGAGCTATACTATGTAAAATTCCGTCTAATTTTCCGTCTTCTTCCTTTATTTTTTCTAAGCATTCTTGTATTTTACTGTCTTCTGAAGCATCACATTCATAAGCTTTTGAACCTGGAATTTCAGCTATTAATGCTTCTATTTTTTCTCTGTTCTCTTCTCCCATAAATGTAAATAGAACTTTTGCACCATTATCTGCAGCAGATTTTGCTGCTCCCCACGCTATGCTCCATTTATTTCTAATTCCCATTATCAATACAGTTTTATTTTCTAATAACATTTTTCTTTTCCTCCTCTTTTGGGACAAGGGGACGGTTCCTTTGTCCCATTTCTGGGATAAGGGGACAGACCTCTTTCCTAATTTTTATTACATATTTCTAAATTTTTGATATCTATTATCTATTAATTCGTTGACATCTAAGTTTTGTAGTTCT
Organism: uncultured Clostridia bacterium; assembly: GCA_944393165.1. Next base: position 10,792 of record CALXZF010000064.1, on the reverse strand, counting down.
TTGGTAATCGATACTATTTTCTTTTTGATAGTCTCAGCCATTTTGGCTACATCTGTTTTTGCATTTCCATTTGGCTCTTTTAAAACTTCATCTATTACTCCTAATTTAAGTAAATCTTTAGCTGTTAACTTCATTTTCTCAGCAGCTTCTTCTGCTCTAGAGCTATCTTTCCACAAAATGCTAGCATAACCTTCTGGTGAAAGTATTGAATATACTGCATTTTCAAGCATCAACACTCTATCGCCTACTCCAATGGCCAAAGCTCCGCCACTTGAGCCTTCACCAATTACAATTGCAATAATGGGTACTTTTAAATCAGACATCTCCATTAAGTTTCTAGCTATAGCTTCTCCTTGTCCTCTTTCTTCTGCTCCTAACCCCGGATATGCTCCTTTTGTGTCAATATAAGTAACAATCGGTCTATTAAATTTTTCAGCTTGTTTCATAAATCGAAGTGCTTTTCTATATGCTTCAGGGTTTGGCATACCAAAATTTCTTTCAATATTTTCTTTGGTGTTTCTACCTTTTTGCTCACCAATTATTGTGTAATTTTGTTTACCAATGTTTCCTAAACCGCAAACTATAGATTTATCGTCTTTGAAGTATCTATCTCCGTGTAATTCCATAAAATCATCAAATATATTTTCTATATAATCTAATGCTGTTGGTCTATCTGCTTCTCTTGCAATTTTCACTCTTTCCCATGCAGTTACTTTCGACATCTTCCACAATCCTTTCTTTAAATTTTCTATTATATTACTCTATATAGGCTACTTTCTGTTAAATGTCCCACATAAGCTATATCCTATCTCTTATTTAAAAGCAACAATTTATATAAAGTTTCTTTCATATCTTTTCTATTAACAACTTTATCTACGAATCCATGCTCTAATAAGAATTCTGCAGTTTGAAATCCCTCTGGCAAATCTTGCCCAATTGTTTGCTTTATAACTCTTGGACCAGCAAAACCAATCATTGCATTAGGCTCTGCTAGGATTATATCTCCCAAGGTTGCAAAACTTGCAGTAACCCCACCATATGTTGGGTCAGTAAGAACAGATATATATAAATTACCTGCTTTGTTTAATTTTTCTACTGCTGCAGATGTTTTCGCCATTTGCATTAGAGAAACAATTCCTTCCTGCATTCTTGCACCACCTGATGCACAGAATATAATAATTGGCAACTTTAATTCTATTGCTTTTTCAATAGAATATGTTATTTTCTCTCCAACTACTTTTCCCATACTTCCCATTAAGAAATTACTATCCATAACACAAAGTACAACTTTTTCCTTATTTATTTCTCCAATTCCGCATTTTACAGCTTCATCAAGTCCTGTTTTTTCTCTTAAAGTTGATAGTTTTTTGATATAATCATCCATTTCTAAAGGATTATCAGTATCAATTTTTAAATCGAACTCCTTAAATGTTCCCTCATCAATTATCTGATCAACTCTTCTTCTACTTGACAATCTAAAGTGATTCCCACAATTTGGGCATATACTATAGTTCTTGTGCAAATCCTCTTTATATAAAATTTCTTTGCAGTGACTGCATTTAACCCATTTTCCTATAGGGATATCACTTCTTCGCTCTTCTTTTTGAGAATTTTCATTTTCATCTTCGTAATCGATTCTTTTCTTGATTTTATCAATAACCATAGTGTTTCCTCCTTTTGCCTTTTATTTCAGCTGGACAAGTGTGTATTGAAGTATAGCCAAAGCTTGCTGGTTGTGTTATACCTAGATTTTTGTAGCTTGCCATCATTCCAGAGCCCCAAAACTAGACTTAGGTGGGCATTGTTGCTAATGTTTTACTTTGATGATAGCTTTAATAATTGTTTTAAGGCCTGTCCCCTAGCGACAACTTTGTCGTTTTAAGGCCTGTCCCCTAGCGACAACTTTGTCGTTTTAAGGCCTGTCCCTCAGCGACAACTTTGTCGTTTTAAGGCCTGTCCCCAAACGACATATATTTTTCAATGAATGATGTGTCGTAATCGTTATTTACAAAATGCTCATTTGATAATATTTTAAATAGAAAGTCTATGTTTGTATCTATTCCCTCTATAACACATTCTTCTAGCGCTCTTTGCATTTTTGCTATTGCTTCATTTCTGTTTTCTGCATGTACTATTAGTTTAGCAATCATTGAGTCATATACTGGTGGTATTGTGTAACCTGTATATACTGCTGTGTCTATTCTTACTCCATTTCCGCCTGGCAAGTTTAGCTCTGTTATTTTTCCTGGGCATGGTCTAAAGTTTTTGTCTGGATTTTCTGCGTTTATTCTACATTCTATTGCGTGCCCTCTAAATGTAATATCTTTTTGTGTAAAGCTTAGCGGCTCGCCTGATGCGATTTTTATTTGCTCTTTTACTATGTCTATTCCTGTTACCATTTCTGTTACTGGATGTTCTACTTGAATTCTTGTATTCATCTCCATGAAATAGAAGTTTCTATCTTTATCTACTAAGAATTCTATTGTTCCAGCATTTGTATAACCCGATGCTTTAACTGCTCTTATTGCTGCTTTTCCCATTTTTGCTCTTAATTCTTCTGTAAGAATCATTGAAGGACTTTCTTCAAGTACTTTTTGATTTCTTCTTTGTACAGAGCAGTCCCTTTCTCCTAAATGTACTACATTTCCATGTTCATCTGCTAATACTTGCATTTCAACATGTCTAGGATTTACTATGAATTTTTCCATATATATTGCATCATCATTAAATGATACTTTTGCTTCTTGTTTTACTAAGTTAAAGGCATTTTCCATTTCAGATTCAAATTCTACTTTTCTAATACCTTTTCCTCCACCACCGGCTGATGCTTTAAGCAACACTGGATATCCTATTTCTTCTGCACATTTTAAGGCATCTTTCACATTGTCAATGCATCCTTCTGACCCAGGAACCACTGGTACTTTTGCATTTTTCATTAATTCTTTACTATGTGATTTATTTCCCATTAGGTCAATTACCTTATATGAAGGTCCTATAAATTTCAAATTGCTTTCTTCACACATTTTAGCAAAGCTAGCATTTTCAGATAAAAAACCAAAACCAGGATGAACACTATCACAATTCGTTGTACAAGCTGCCTCTAATATATTTTGAATATTTAAGTAACTTTTGCTTGATTGAGCAGGTCCTACACATACTGCTTCATCTGCAAGCTTAGTATGTAATGCATCTTTGTCTGCTTCTGAATATATAGCAACAGTTTTTATATTTAATTCTTTACATGCTCTTATAATTCTTACAGCAATTTCTCCTCTGTTTGCAATCAAAACTTTCTTTAACATGACATTCTCCTTGTATTTTTTTAATTATTCTCCTTGTTTATTTTCATTGTTTATGATATAATATTTCGTATCAGTAATTGAAAGGAGTGCTTAATATGGAAAGACTTACTGGTAACAATTATCTTTTTGAAACAGGTCGTGAGACGATACGGTTAAATAAAGCCCCTTCTCTTAGCGAACTGTATAATCTGTCTATTTTTTATCGGCTCGGTGCACTTTATGAGCAGTCAAAAAATGCTCCAACGCGTCAGCTTCTCATTGATGAGCTAATTCGTGAGTTTTCTTATGCTAGCAGCGTGCTACCAAATTCTATTCAGATTTCGCTTAAAAACCATTATAGTCATAGGTTGATAAAAACTACTCTTAGGAAAATAGGATATTCTGTATCTTCTATTCCAAGAGAATCTTATTTACACCGATTTTATTATAATGCTTGGCGACAAGAAAAAGTGCAATAAAGGCATAGCTAGTCAGCGAACTAGTAAAAATCTAGTGTGAAAACCAGCATGCTAACCAGTAAAAGCTAGTAAAAAGCAATGTGCAAACTAGTAATTTTCCAAAAACTTGGGAGTAGTATTCTACTCCTTAGTTTTTTTGCTTCACTACTATTTCTAATGCGCTCATTATTACTATATAATGGTTATTTGAAATATTAAGTTCGGCTTTATACTATGGCAAATGTAAGCTCACCTTTAGCCGCAACTTTTCCGTCAACTGTTGCAATTGCCTCTCCAATTCCAATAGGTCCTTTTTGTTTTATAATTTTTACTTCTAGTTTCAATACATCTCCTGGAACTACTTGTTTCTTGAATCTTAATTTATCTATTCCACCGAATAATGCATTTTTTCCTTTATTTTCTTCCATTGAAAGTATTGCTACTGCACCTGTTTGTGCTAAGGCTTCAACAATCAAAACTCCTGGCATTATTGGGTTTCCAGGAAAATGCCCTTGAAAATGTGGTTCGTTTATATTTACATTTTTATATGCAACACAACTTTGCCCTGGTACATATTCCTCGACTCTATCAATCATTAAAAAAGGTGGTCTTTGAGGAATTATTTCCATAATTTCATTTATATTTAGCATTTTTTTCTCCTTTCACTTTATCTTTTGCATTAAGATAACCATAGTTATACTTTTTTATTGACTATTTTTATCTTCAACGCCAAACAAAGTTTATTTTAATTTGAATAATGGTGTTCCATAATCAACCATATCTCCGTCATTTACACAGATTTCGACTACTTCTCCGTCAAATTCCGATTCAATTTCATTCATTAATTTCATGGCTTCAACTATGCAAAGTATATCACCTTTTTTTACTTTGCTTCCTACTTTAACATATGGCTCAGCTTTTGGAGATGATTTTGAATAAAATGTTCCAACCATAGGTGATTTTACCACTTTATAATTTTCTTCTTTTTCAGCTGGCTTATCTTCTTTGCTATCTTTATTTGCAACTACTTTTGGTTCAGGCACAGTAATATATTGTACAGTTTCTTGTGGAACTGCTGGCATTACTGGTGCTTTATCCTTTTTCATGCTTATCTTTATTCCGTCTGGAAATTCTATGCTTAATTCATCTATTTTTGAGTTGCCCATATCGTCAATTAATTTTTTTATTTCATCATAATTCATTTTATTTTCACCCACCTTTATATTATTTTTACTTTTCAAATTTTTTTAATAATATACTAGCGTTATGTCCTCCAAATCCTAAAGAATTTGACATAGCATATTTTACTTCAACATTTCTTCCTTCGTTTGGAACTACATCTAGGTCACATTCTTCATCTGGAACTTTATAATTTATTGTAGCTGGTACAAATCCTTCTTCCACAGCTTTTGCACATACTATTGCCTCAATTCCACCAGCAGCTCCAAGTAAATGTCCTGTATGACCTTTTGTTGAACTAACCATTACTTTATTACTTGCATCTCCTAAAGCTGTTTTAATCGCCATAGTTTCGCAAGAATCATTAAGATGAGTTGATGTTCCGTGTGCATTAATATATGTAATATCTTCTGGTTTTGCATTTGCTTCTTCCATAGCAACTTTCATAGCTCTTGCTCCACCTTCTCCTCCAGGAGCTGGTGATGTTATATGATATGCATCTGAAGTTGCTCCATATCCAACTACTTCTGCATATATTTTAGCACCTCTTGCTAAAGCATGCTCTAAATCTTCTAATATTACTATTCCTGCACCTTCCCCCATAACAAATCCGCTTCTTTCTTTGTCAAATGGAATACTTGCTCTATTTTTATCAGTTGCTTGAGAAAGTGCTTTTATATTTGTAAATCCTGCTATTCCAATTGGAGTTACTGAAGCTTCTGTTCCACCTGCTATAACTACATCTTGATAGCCATTTTTTATCATTCTAAAACTCTCACCTATACAATGAGTTCCAGAAGCACATGCTGTAACCATTGAAATAGATTCGCCTTTTGCGCCTAAATCTATAGCAACATTTCCTGCAGCCATATTTCCAATTGTCATAGGAATAAACATTGGCGAAACTCTATCTGGCCCTTTTAATATCAAAGCAGATACTTCTTTTTCAATAGTCTCAAGTCCACCTATACCAGAGCCTAGAATTACTCCTACTCTTTCCATGTTTACTTTTTCTTTGTCTAATTTACTGTCATTCCAAGCTTCTCTTGCTGCAACTATTGCAAATTGAGAAAACTTATCTAATCTTTTTGCACTTCTTCTGTCAAAATATTCTTCTGGATTGTAGCCTTTTACTTCTGCTGCTAATTTTACCTTGTAATCAGTTGTGTCAAAATGTGTTATTTCATCAATTCCACATTTTCCTTCTTTTATACCTTTCCAAAATTCTTCTGCATTATTTCCTATTGGAGTAATTGCTCCTAGTCCTGTAATAACTACTCTTCTTTCCATTCTTAACATCCTTCCATTTGTTATTTATGTGTTTATTCTACATTACCATTCCGCCGTCTATATTAATAACTTGACCTGTTATATATGAGCTATCATCTGTTGATAAAAATCTTACTACTTTTGCAACTTCTCTTGGTGAACCCATTCTCTTTAATGGTATTTGAGCATGAATTCCTTCTTTTACTGAATCTGATAGTACTTGTGTCATATTTGTATCTATAAATCCAGGTGCTACTGCATTTACCAATATATTTCTACTTGCAACTTCTTTTGCTAAGCTTTTTGTAAATCCTATTATACCAGCTTTAGATGCTGCATAATTTGTTTGACCAGCATTTCCTGCAACTCCAACAACTGATGCTAAACTTACTATTCTTCCTGATCTTTGTTTTATCATATGTGGTATCACATTTCTAGTCACATTAAAAGTACCTACCAAATTAACATCTATAACTGACTCAAAATCTTCTTTTTTCATTCTCATAATTAAGCCATCTCTTGTAATACCTGCATTATTTACAAGCACATCTATTCTTCCAAATTTTTCTATAATTTCTTTAACCATGTTTTCGCATTCTTCAAAATTTGAAACATCAGCTTTAACTAATTCACATCTTACATTAAGTTTTTCAATTTCTTGTTTTACTTCTGGATTTACTTCTTGCTCGCTTCTGTAATTTATAGCTATGTCAAATCCATTTTCTGCAAGCTCTAATGCAATCTCCTTTCCTATACCTCTTGAACCTCCTGTAACTAATGCAACTTTGTTTTCACTCATTTTAAATTCATCCTTTCTTATTATTTTATATTAAAGCCCTACACTTTGTATGTTTGGACTTTATTTGTTTTTTAGAAATTCTATTGCTTTTTCTAGAGTTTCTACATTTTCAATATTTAACACATTTGCTTCTATTCCTTTTTCTTTGCAAACTTTTTTTACAAAACCTGATAAAGTTTTGCCAGGTCCAACCTCTACAAATGTATCCACTCCCATATCTAGCATTGTTTCTATAGATTTTCTAAATTTAACTGGATTAATTACATGATTTGCTAAAATTTCTACCATGTTATCATTTTCATTGTATGGTTCTCCATTCAAATTCTTTATAACAGGAATTTGACATTTATTAATATGTATTTTCTCTAGCTCTTCTTTTAATGCTTTAGATGCCTCTATAAGCTTTTCTGTATGGAATGGCCCACTTGTTTTTAATTCTATAGCTTTTCTTGCACCTAATTCTTTTGCATTTTCCATAGCTTTAAGTACTGCTTCCTTCTCTCCAGAAACCACAACTTGGCCAGGACAATTATAATTTACTGCTTTAACAAATCCGCTTTCTACTTTGTCACATGCTTCTTCTACTTTATCATCATCTAGCCCTATTATTGCGGCCATTGCCCAGTTTCCTTCTGGTGCTAAATCTTGCATTAATTTTCCTCTAGTTCTAACTATTTTAGCCCCTTCTTCTAAAGATATAGCATTTGCACATGTAAGTGCACTATATTCTCCTAGGCTTAGTCCTGCAGCTGCTTGTGCTTCTATTCCATTTTTATTTAATATTTCAAGAATAGCCATACTCATTGAATATATTGCTATTTGTGTGTTTTTGGTTTCGTTTAAAACTTCTTGTTCCATATTAAATGTAATATCTTCTATGCTTTCGCCTAAAGCTTTATCAATTACACCATATACATTTTTAGCCTCTTCGTATTTTTCGTAAATATCTTTTCCCATACCAACTGTCTGTGTTCCTTGACCAGGAAAAACATATCCTATTTTCATATTTTTTCTCTCCTATCTATATTTCTATTAAAATACTTCCAAGATTTAAGCCTCCGCCATATCCAACAAATATTATTTTATCGTTTTCTTTTAAAAGATTCTTTTTTATTACTTCATCTAATGCCATTGGAATACTTGCATTAAATGTATTTCCTATATTGAAAATATTTATGTACATTTGCTCAGGTGTAGCTCCAATCCTTTCTGCCATGCTAATCATAATCCTTAAATTCGATTGGTGCGGAATGATATATTTAATTTCTGATATGTCTATATTTTGACTTTGCAATAATTTATTAATATTTTCTGCTACTCTTGCTATTGCAAATTTATATATTTTCTTTCCGTCCATATATATTGGATTATTTTCTTTGCATGTTAATATATTGCCTTCTTTTCCTATGCTTTCTATGTTTTTCGCATACAACTTGTTTTCTGCTTTTTCAATCAATGTTGCTCCAGCTCCGTCGCCTAACAAAATAGCTGTGTTTATATCATCATTATCTATATACTTAGATAATTTTTCAACTCCAACCACAAGAGCCTGCTCTACTTCATCTAATTCAATATATTTTCTTGCAATATCCATAGCATTTATGTATCCACTGCAGCCTGCCAAAATGTCCATGCACATGCAGTTTTCAATGCCAAATTTCTTTTGTATTTGAAAAGAAATCCCAGGCATGCTATCTTCATAATTAGTTGATGCCACAACTATCAAACCAATTTTTTCAAAATCCATATCATTAGTATTTTTCAAGTTTTCTACTGCCTTAATTGCCATGTCTAATGTGCTTTCATCTTCTGCCCAGTGTCTTTTTTCAATTCCTGTTCTTTTATATATCCAATTATCATCTAAATTAAATTTATTGTTAAAATAATTATTATCTATCTCGTTTTTAGGTAAATACATACCGACTTGCTAGTATTTTTATCGAATTCATATGTATTCCTCTCTGTTTTTGTTTTAATTTATCATTACCATTTTTTACCGTATTATATTATACCATAAATAATATTTTTTTGCATTAATCTAACCAAACGGTCGAAAATTATTGTTAGGTTGGTCGTGCCTTTGGCTTTATTATTTAACCATTATTTTATTGTGGTCATGAGGTATACTTTATTATTACCTTCCAAGCACCAATAGCCGTTCTAATGTATGTTTTTTCGTTTTAGTTGCTCTCAATCTGCTCACATATTAAATCATAATTGCTTACATCAACTATTTTTCCTTTTACAAATTCTCCCGATTGTAAATTTTGATTACTATTTAAATATACCACTCCGTCTATTTCTGGCACATCCATGTAAGTTCTACCAATGTATGTTCTGCCGTCAAAAGATTTGCCTTCTACTAAAATTTCAACCTCTTTTCCTATTTGTTTTTCCAAATTTTCTTTAGAAATAATTTGTTGCATACTCATTATCTTGTTATATCTGCTTTTTTTGGTCATTGGATGAATTTGCTCTTTTATCCTAGCAGCAGGAGTTCCCTCTTCTTTTGAATACGCAAAGCAACCAAGTTTATCAAACTTTGCTTCATCTAAGAAATTATATAATTCTTCAAAATCCGCCTTAGTCTCTCCAGGGAATCCAACCATTACAGTAGTTCTAATAATCACATTAGGAATTTCACTTCTCAACTTCTTTATTAGCCTTCTAATTGATGCTCCGTCACTTTGTCTGTTCATCATCTTTAAAACTCTGTCAGAAATATGTTGAATAGGTATGTCAAAATATTTGCATATTTTGTCGTTTTCTTTTACCAATTTAATTAAATCATCTGTTATAGTCTCTGGGTAAGCATATAAAAATCTTATCCATTTAATAGAATCTATCTCAGCTATTTTAGATAAAAGCTCGGTAAGCATAGGCTTTCCGTAAATGTCTGTGCCATATTTTGTAGTGTCTTGTGCAATTAGTATAAGCTCCTTGTAGCCCGCTTCCGCTAGTCTTTCTGCTTCTTTTATGATATCCTCCATTTTTCTGCTTATTTGAGGACCTCTTATATATGGTATTGCACAGTATGTACATCTATTACTACAACCGTCAGCAATTTTCAAATATGCAAAATTATCGCCAGTTGAAATCACTCTTTCTTCTACGGTATTAAAATCATCATATTTCGTAGTTTGATTATTTGAATCACATGTATAAGTTGTGATTTGACTATTCGTCTCGCATTTGCAAGTTGTAAGCAGAGTGTTTGCCTCACATGCGCTTAACTCTGGACTCTTCTCGCCCAACTTCTTAGCATCAATTTGTCCTTTTGTATTTTCAGTTAGCAGTTTTTGTATTTGTTTCCACAAAGAATTGTATTCACTATACTTTATAAATAAATCAACTTCAGGAATAGCCTTTTCTAGTTCTTCTTTGTATCTTTCAACCAAACACCCCATAACAATTAAAAACTTACATTTTTGTTTTTTATATTCTGCCATTTCTAGAATTGTATTTATAGCTTCTTCTTTTGCAGACTCAATAAACCCGCATGTATTTATAACAATCGCTTCTGCCTCTTTTGGGTCATTTACTATTTCATAATCATTTGCCTTAAATATTCCTATTGTTTTTTCAGTATCCACTAAATTTTTACTGCATCCTAAAGATACAAATCCTACTTTCATTTCTTACTCCTTTATTTCTTTTTCTTTTATTTCTTTTTCTTTCATTTTCTATTTGTCATAGATTACTTTTCACTACCTCTACTTGCTCTTTTTTCGTAGAACACCTTTCACTATTTCTGCTAGTTCTTTTTTTAAACCACTTTACGCTATTTCTACTTGTTCTTTTTCATA
>CALXZF010000063.1 GCA_944393165.1 uncultured Clostridia bacterium | reverse complement strand
TTTGACTAGAAAGCTTTTCCCAATCAATTTCTCCTTGATATTCTGAAACATCTATTCCTCTTACTGGATAATCTTCAGAAGAGGGATTATTAAATTTTATATTTCCATTATATATTAAAAAAGCAATTATACACACTGTTAAAATAATTATAATGATACAAATACCTATGAATTTTTTCATAATTCCTCCATTTATTATTTTTATTATCATATCACATTTTTTTATCATTTGGTATATCTATTAATCTTCCGATGCCATATCCTAAAATCGTTTCTCCTGCTACGAATACGATTGAAGTAATTACATTACATTCCATTATTCCTCCCCATGAAATCATATATATGCTATATATTGCTAAAAGGACGATATAATTTATGAATAAGATTTTCAAGAATTCAGAAGAGGATTTTTGTTTCATCTTTTTTCTTTCTATATAATAACTAATAAGCCCAATGACACCTGCTCCTCCATATATAAATATAGCTAGTATCGGAATCATCAAAATAGGTGTGGTTAATCCTAGCACAAAATTACAAAGTATCATAAGTGTTAGAATTATTGTAACCATAATAGAAATATTTTTATATATTAGCTGATTGTTATCTTTTTCAAATCTTTTTCTTATTCTCGTTATATTTAAGATAAGAATAATGACAAGAATAAAAGTAAGACCTAAGTTTCTTATAGGAATATATATCCCCTCTTCTTTTATTAAATTATTTTCCCAAGGAATACCTTCTAAATATAAGACCTCTTTTTCTCCATCTTCATAATAAACTTCATAATCATTGTTATCCCAAATTTCTTCATATATAATTTTCTTTGCTTCACTATCTGTTCTAAAATTTTCCTCTCCTACATATGCATAAATCCTATCTCTATTGTCTTCATTTATATATAATTCATATTCTCCCGAATATCTTAATGTGTAAGTTGAAACTACAAGTATAAAAATGGCTAAAAGCCCATTTATGATTCTATATATTGTTTCTAAAGACTTCTCTTTTTTATTTTCTTCCATAGATGCCTCCTTTTGTTAGTTATATATTATCATTTCATGTTTGTCAATATTTTTTTACTGTTTTTCAATAAATATACTTTTAAAAGTAATAAACATATAGTTAGGACTCATTAGGTATTAAAAAGAAGATATATAAAAACATATATCTTCTTTCCAAATATTATTTTTCTTCATATATCGTATCTGCTTCTTCTTGTGTTAAGTATTCATATTTAACCATTTTATCTAATACTTGTTTTTGTCTTTGTTTTGCAAGCTCTGGATTAACCGTTGGAGCATATACACTTGGTGCATTTGGTATTCCTGCAAGCATCACACATTCTCCATCTGTCATTTCATTTGGTTCTTTTCCAAAATAACCTTTCGATGCTTCTTTTACGGTATCATATCCATCTCCAAAATAACTAGTATTTAAATATAATTCTAAAATCTCTTCTTTACTTAAATTTCTCTCTATCTTAAATGCCATAAACATTTCTGCAATCTTTCTAGTCATCTTTTTTTCTTGTGTGAAATAGATGTTTTTTGCCAATTGTTGTGTAATCGTACTTCCTCCTTCTACATAACGCATTGCTTTGATATCATTGATAAATGCTCTTCCAATGGCAATTACATCAATTCCCGGATGTTGATAAAATCTATGGTCTTCTACACTAATCACTGCATTTAAATAAATTTGTGGTAATTCTGAAAGTTCTGTGTAATTTTCTTTTTCTCGTATTTGATCTACTTTTTCTTCTAGCGGTATACTCTCTATTGCCTCTTTGTACATAGTATATCCATTTCCTACAAACAATAAAGCAATACTTAATAAGATTAATACTACAAAAAATACAACTTTAAGAAATCCTTTCATTTTACCGCCTCATTTCTTTCTCCTTATTTTGCTACTTCTATTCTACATTCATTGCTGTTTTAACATCATCTGGTAGTTCCTCTTCTTGAACCTCTTTCCAATTAATAACACCTCTTATAGACATAACTTCTAATTCTAAATATGCATCTTCTCTTAATTCTCTAGTTGTTTTAAATTGAATTTCTTTTTCCTTTCCATTTTTGTTATATGCCATTAATGTATATTGATATTTCATATCATCATTACCAGGTAATTCTTCTATTTTAGTATTATCAATTTGTGTATAATACACTGTTTTATGGATACATAAGAAGTAAAAAGCACCTATCATTAAAGCAATAACAATGATGACAGCAATTATGATTGGAATTTTTTCTTTAACATCTTCCATTTTTTATTCCTCCTCTTTAATTATGTTTTTACTTCCTAAATATGTCGCCAAGAAATATAATCCATATATGATACCGATAATAACTGCTGTTACAATAACAGAAGGCAATAATTCTTCCTCTGATGCTAGTGAAGCCACCATAGATAATATAAATTTAATCCCAAATATAGAATGTATAATAGCAAGCGCTAATGGTAACATAAAAAATATGAATATTTGTCTAAATAATGCTTGATTGATTATCTTTTCATCACAACCAATTTTTCTTAAAATCGTATATCTTTGTTTATTATCTGAACTTTCTGTTAATTGTTTTAATGCTAGAATAGCAGAACTTGCAATTAAGAAAATAACGCCTAAGTAAATTGCTATAAATATGATAATAGTTGCTAATCCTTTACTTGCTTCTCTTATACTAATTTTTGTCATTCCATCTATCTCTATACCTTTTTGATCTAAATTGTCCAATAATGTATTATTCTCTGCTTCTGCAAATGTTTTTTCTATTTGTT
>CALXZF010000062.1 GCA_944393165.1 uncultured Clostridia bacterium | reverse complement strand
TGTACTATCATATATTGTTCCTCTTTTTGCACTTATTAATGTACTAGATGTTGACTGACTATATTCTTTTTCTTTTAGCCATTCTCCATCTACAAATTGTATCCATGCAACTCTTCCTAATAATATTACGAAGACTAGCATAAATACTATTGCTAATATAAACATTTTTTTTGGCGTTATTTTTATATTATTATTCCTTTTTTTATCTATTGGTATTACTTTATTTTTATCTACTTTTTCAAATTTATTTGACATTCTTACTTCCTTTTTCTTATAGTTATACAATTATATTTTATCTTATATTAGAGAAAAAATCAAGGAATTATAACTGGTTTTATGTGAATTTTGTGTAAAATGAGTGGAAGAATATATATTGGTGTTTTTTAGATATATAACTTAGGCATAATAGTATTATTTCATGGTGAATATTAGTTTTATTTACATAATTGACATTTTGGTGATAAAGTGGTATAATATAGTTGTACGAATATAGATCCAGATCTCCATGTTAGGCTATGCACCTAAGAGATCGCAACAATTATTATTAAGGAGGTCCACACAAAATGGACAACAACGATTATCTGATTCGGAACTCGGTACTGGTAACCAATGGGATGAAGGTATTCTATCCCAACAAAACGTTTGGAACATTGAAATTTGACAATCCTGAAAAGTTCGAGTGGCAATGGTCTTGCAATAACAATACTGTTGCTTTCGTTCACAAAGGCATGACTTTCGTTACGCCTTTTACCCACAAAATCATGTCTCTTCTTTACTATGAAGGATTTACAAAAGGTCATTTCTATGTTCCTTTTAGCGATGGTGGAATTCCCTCTACTGCATGCGTGAAATGGAACCAGCTCCGCATTTCTGCCGAAGCTTCTTATGTGAAGGATTTTCACGATAACTGTGTAGTATTTAGTGAGAAGCATGGCATTAAGGAAATTTCTGCTGACATTCTCGGCAAATGCTTCGAAATGCCTGAAAAGGGTATGGTAGTGATTGATAATTTAGGTAAAGAGTATACCATGTATCCTCTTATTACCAAATTTGATTCTACCACGCGCGAAAATATTGGCACTTATGACTGCAACAATGGCGTTATCGCTTTTATTAGCAACACCGGCAAGAGTTATATTAGCCAATACACTCCTGAGGTCATCAGTGAGTTGCATAATAAGGGATATAAGCGCGGAAGCCTTTATGTTCCCTTCTCTTGCAACAATGAGCCCAAAGATCCTCTTCTGCTTGATGCTCTATTGAAAGCACTCGGCAAGAAAAAATAGTCCATTTATTCAGATTCACTCTTGTGAATCTGAAAGTAAAAAGACCAGCAATCGCTGGTCTCTTTGCTTTTTCTATCTATTCTGTTCTTTCTCCTTTTCGACTACTTGTGAACGTTTACCCGATAACTCATCATATTTCAAATATTCATATTGTACTTCATTTTCATGCTTATTTCGTATAACTCTTCTATTTTCACCATCGCTTTTAGCGTGATATACTCCATATATATATTGAGGTAATATATAGTTATCGTCTCCTGTTTTATCGTGACTTCCCCAAATAGGTACTGGATTATTAGCATCTAAAGTGTTCGTAGGTAATGTTAAAATTATAGCAGATTCTGTCTCTACCCCATTATATGGTATTCTAAAATTCAATAATTGTGTAAAAGGTAAAGCACTTCCATATGCTACTATTCTGTTTAAAGTTGTCGTTGCATTTTGCATAGAATTTTTTAGTCCTTCTCTAAATATTGCTTTTTCAATATCTTTATTTTCACTTAGTCCATGTATACCAATTAAACAATCTGGATTTTCATATAAGCTTTCCATCTCTTTACCAAATTCTATGTCATAAATTCCATCTACCCTACAATACCAATATTTACCTTCATTATTTGCTATATTATTTTTTATTTCTTCTATTAAATATTTACGTGGAACCTTATATTTTCCTTCTGGTACTTGTTTAGGAGACTCTAGCTCTTTTTTTATTTTCATCAATTTATCTAATTCAGTAATTGCCATATCGTGACTATTATTTACAATTTCATTTGGATTTTTTCCTTTTAATTCCTCAATTCTAATACTTACAACTTCATGATATAAATCTTCACTATTAGTTTTATCATATTTAATTAATTGCAAATCTTCTTTAATAGCTTTTTTCATAAATTCAATATTTTCACTAAATATATCTGGTGCTAATTCTAATGCTTGTTTGCATGATTCGAACTCAAATTCTACCCCATCATTTATTAAATTTGCTATTTCTTTACTAACATCTGTTATTCCTAATTCATCAATTGTACTTGCTTTTTGTAGTTCAGCTATTTTTTCACTAACACTTTGAATAGTAGGACGCTTACCATTTGCATATAATATCTTTTCAATTTCTTTTATTCTTCGTTTACTTTCCTGATTTTTTTGCCCAGCATTCTTTCTTTCTGACATATATTCCTTAAATTCTCTTCTTTTGAAAAAGTGCTTGTCAAAAAAATTAAATTTTTTATAAGGAATCATTCCTGTCTCTTTTTCTAAATTTTCTTTTTCATTTAATAATTCTAATACTGCTTGTTGTTCATTTATCTTTTTTATTTTTAATGCATCTAGTACACTCAGCTTTTTGTTACTTTTATTTTGAGTATTCGCCTTTTCTTGATTAGTAGGCATTAGCTTTTTTTCTTTTATTAAATTTTGATAAAACTCTTTTTGTTCATCAGGGCTCAACAAATCAATATATCTTTCATTTGGCGTAAAGTCTATAATTCCATTATGTTTATGGATATACCCATATATAAATTCTTTTGGAATGTCTGATTTATAGAAAATTCTTTTTCCTGCATCTTCCTCAGGATCATGTATGTCGCCATATAGTTCTCTGTCTAAGTATCCTAATAAATAATGTTTATTATCCATCATAATTTCTTTAGGCATAGCAACAATAATATCATATAAATCATCATTTAGAGATGTAATACAAGAGCCATTTTCTCCTTCATATTTATACTGCAAGAAAGCTCTTTTTCTATCTGGTTGTTCATTTATTTTTTCAAGTGATCCCAATTTATATAATGTGTGTCCTATTTCTTCCCATCTATTTTTCAATCCGCTATTTAATATACTTCCACAATAATCTTTCGGTTTTATTTTTCTAAAATAGGTAATTGGATTATTTTTTCTTACAGCTTTTTTACTTTCTTCTGTTCCAAATACGCCTATTTCATGTAAACCTATTTGATATTCTCCTTGTAAATCTTCATTCATTTTATTCAAAAATTCTTCATAAGTATATCTAATAGATTTTGCCATTTTTTACTCCTCTAATTTGCAAATATACTGTCAAATTCTTCTCCAGTAATTTTTTCTTTTTCTACAAGTATTTCTGCTACTCTATCTAATTTATCTCTATGTTCACTTAAAATAGCTTTTGCTTGCTCATATG
>CALXZF010000061.1 GCA_944393165.1 uncultured Clostridia bacterium | reverse complement strand
CGTGGTCAAGCGGTTAAGACATCGCCCTTTCACGGCGGAGACATGGGTTCGATTCCCGTCGGGGTCACCAAATGCCACTTTAGCTCAGTTGGTAGAGCAACTGACTTGTGGGATAGATAAAACTTTGGTTTTATTTTGAACTATCTTGCACCTATATGTGGAAACATATATAGTGGACACCGCTAATTCGGGGAAGGCTAAGTAAAGAATATATGCTAATCCCGAGCTAGAAGATATTATATCTTTAAGTGTAGAGACTTTATACGGTGTACCTAAGGCATTGCTAAGGTAAAGAGAAAGTCCAGACTACAAACACTATTATATAGTGGTAATGAAAATTATAGTAGTATGAATCAGTAGGTCGTCCGTTCAAGTCGGACAAGTGGCTCCAAACCAAAAGAAGAACTGGAATTTTCTAGTTCTTCTTTTTCATTAAAAGGAGTTATTATTATGATTTGTGCAAATTGTGGAAAAAAGATACTAAACAGAAAGAAGTTCTGCAATAATTCTTGCCAAAAAGAATATCAATACAATCAGTATATAGAAAAATGGAAAAGTGGACAAATTAATGGAACAAGAGGTGAGTACCAAACTTCAATGTATATCAAGACATATCTTTTTAAAAAATATGATAATAAATGTGCAATATGCGGTTGGGGAAAAAGAAATCCATATACGAACAAAATTCCATTAGAAATTGAACATAAGGACGGAAATTATAAAAATAACAAAGAAAAAAATCTAATTTTGTTGTGTCCAAATTGTCATTCTTTAACATCTACATACAAAGGAGCGAATATGAATCATGGAAGAAAATCAAGAAAAAAGTATAACAAATAAGATAATCGTTGTAACAGGAGGCTCACGAGGTATAGGAGCTGAAATTGTAAAAACTTTGGCAAGGGAAGGATATACTTTAATATTAAATTACAACAAATCAAAAGAATGTGCTATTAACATTCAAAACGATTTACAAAAAGAAGGAATTCATATTGATATTTTTAAAGCGGATGTTTCCAAAAGAGAAGAAGCAGATGAGCTTATAAATTTTGTGTTAAACAAATATGGCAGAATAGATGTGCTTGTAAATAATGCCGGAATCTCACAAAGTAAATTGTTTACAGATATAACTGATGAAGATTGGAATAGCATGTTAAATAATGATTTGAATTCGGCATTTTATTGCTCAAGAGAAGCTGTAAAGAATATGATACATAATAAAGAAGGTTTAATTGTAAATATTTCATCTATATGGGGACTTACTGGAGCAAGTATGGAAGTTCATTATTCGACAGCTAAAGCAGGTTTGACTGGCTTTACAAAAGCATTAGCTAAAGAGCTAGGACCTTCAAATATAAGGGTTAATGCAATTGCTCCTCGGTATTATTGACACAGATATGAATAAAGAATACTCTAAAGAGGATCTAGAAAAAATAAGAGAAGAAATTCCAATGGAAAAAATAGGTCAAGC
The DNA here is from genome assembly GCA_944393165.1 of uncultured Clostridia bacterium. The sequence goes on along the minus strand of CALXZF010000061.1, from coordinate 6,553 downwards.
GTCAAATATCGCAAAATGCATAAAATGGTTAATTGAAGACAATTACACTACAGGAGAGATAATATCAATAAATGGTGGCTGGTATATGTAAAATAAAAACAGAATTATATTTTATTGTATAATTCTGTTTTTATATATTATTTAACAATTTATATATCAATTATTATTATGCATTTTGATCATTATCATTTACTTTTCTTTTATAATTTCCTGAAATGATTTTTGGCAAATATGTAATAAGTTTATATACTGCCAAGCGGATTTTTTTACTCCATAAATATGTTTTTCTTAATTTTCTAGGAGCTAATGTGTTAGCATTTTCTGTAACTACTAATGATAATTCTTCTGCTTTCTCAATAGGGAAAATATAGTTTTGAGATTCGTTATTATCCCATTCATTATTAGAATTTCTAAAGCATAAATTCAATGTCTCACTAGATTGTAATTCAATTTCAGCTTGAAAACCTAATTCTGTTTTTTCCATTTTTATTTCATTTAAATTATCCCAATTATTACCAAATCCATAATGAATAAAGACCTCTTTAGAGCCATTTTGAAATAATTTTCCAGTATAAGAAATCTTAACATTGTTATTTTCAATTAATTTATCCGTATTAAAAAATATGTTCTTTACTAATTCCATTTTAAACTCCTTTTATCTCTAGTTAAAATATATACTAAATTATATTATTAAAAAATAAAATATTCAATAGTTTATTAAAAAAAATTTATAAAAATTTGTAATTTTGTAAAATTATGTATTAAAATATCATTCCAGTGCTTGTTCCAACTATTTTTCCAATAATATTATAACTATCTTTTTCAGATAGTACAATGTCGCCATATTGCTTATTATCTGCTCTTAACGCTAACGATTCCTTTCTAACTACATATCTTCTAATTAAAATTTTTCCATTATACTCAAACACTCCGATATCTTTATTATCCAATGGAGAATTTAATTCTACAAAAGCATATGCATCTTTTTCCAATCTTGGTGCCATAGCGTCATCTGTAATCTTTAATGCGAAAGCAGCATTAGGAAAATCTATTGGACATTCAATAAATGAATCCAAAGAACTGAAAGCAGGAATTTTATTGTATGAAATATGTTCTGGCATATTCCATGCTATTTGCTCAGGAGTAAAAACTTTATCATACATACTCATCAAAGGTTGATAAGGAGTTTCTAATGCTCTACAAATTGACTTTAAGGCTCTATGACTAGGGTTTCTTTCATTTTTTTCAATATGAGAAATATGGCCAATATTAATATTGGTACGCCTTGCAAGCTCTGTTTTCATAACACCTTTTTCATTGCGTATTCTAGTAATCATATCACCTATCATTCTTAATCAACCTCTTTCATAAATTTTATTATAATTATATATAAAAACAAAAAAATTGTCTAGTGAAAAAAGGACTTTTTTGTAAAATTATGAGGAAAAATATGTTGTAAAAAAAAGCTACTTATGGTAATATAAATTTGCTAAAATGTATAAAATAAAAGTAAAAAAGGAGAAATATATCTTATGGGCAAAAACAGTGAAAAAGAAAAGAATAATAAAAAGTATATATTGCCAGCAATAACCATTTCAGTAGTTATAGTTATACTTCTGGTTTTCTCAGTGATTTTTGCTTTAATAAATATAAACAATGATAAAATTCTTAAACATGTATCAATTATGGGAATCGATGTTGGTGGCTTGTCCATAGAAGAAGCAGTGCAGACTGTAAACGATGCTGTAGACACAAAAATAGATGAAGAAATGATTTTGAAAAAAGATGATTATGAATCTAGTTTAAATGCTAATCAAATTAATGCAGTATTCGATGTGGAAACAGCAGTAAATGATGCATATAACATAGGTAAAAGTGGAAATATTGTTACTAATAATTATTCAATATTATGGACATGGATATTTGGAAAAAATTTGGAATGCAATTTAAGCTATGATGAAGAGGCATTAGATAAAAAGGTTGATGATATATCAGCAAAATTACCAGGTGCAGTTGTGCAAAATAGTTATTATATAGAAGATGATGAATTAATTATTGTAAAGGGAACAGAAGGGCTTTCAGTAAAGAAAGATGAGTTAAAGGAAAATATATTAGCTCAAATTGGTGATGTTACAAATGCATATAGCACAATAGAAATACCAGTAGAGGATGCTAAACCTGACGAAATAGATGTGGAGAAAATAAGAAATGAAATTTATAAAGAACCGCAGGATGCTTATGTATCAACCAATCCAACTACTGTTCACACACATGTAGACGGAGTGGATTTCGCAATTTCTATTGAAGAAGCAAAAGAAATTGTTGCAGAAGATAAAGAAGAATATGTAATTCCACTAAAAATTACAAAGCCAGAAAAAACTATTGACGAATTAGGTGAAGAAGCTTTTCCAGATAAGTTAAGTTCATACACAACAAGATATGATCCAAGCAATAGAAACAGAAGTAATAACTTAAGCATATCTGCAGAGAAAATAGACGGTACGATTATTATGCCGGGAGAAACTTTTTCGTACAATCAAACAGTAGGAGAAAGAACAATTGCTGCAGGATATAAAGAAGCTGGAGCTTATGCAGGAGGAAAAGTTGTTCAAGATGTTGGTGGAGGAATATGTCAAACATCTTCAACTTTATATAATGCAGCGTTATTAGCTAATTTAGAGATTGTAGATAGAAGTAATCATCAGTTTTTAACATCATATGTATCAGCTGGTAGAGATGCAACTGTTGCATGGGGTTCTATAGATTTTCAATTTAAAAACACAAGGACATACCCAATAAAAATAGAGGCTAGTGCAAAAAATGGTGTATGTACAATGAATATATATGGAATCAAAGAAGAAACTGAGTATGAAGTGATTATAGAAAGTGAAGTAAAATCATATATTAACTACAGTACAGAGTATGAAGATGATGATTCGTTGGCAGAAGGAGAAGAAGTTGTAGAGCAAGCAGGATATACAGGATGTACAAGTGAAGCCTATAGAATTTTGAAATTAAATGGGGAGGTTGTTTCAAAGACCTTGCTTTCAAAAGATGCTTATGAACCTATGACAAGAATAATAAGGAGAGGAACTAAAAAAGAGGTGACTGAAACTAGTACTGAAGCAGAAAGTACTGATAATGTAAACGAAGTCGCTGAATGATATAATATACGAATGTGGGGAAGACTACAATGAAAAGAAAATTTAATTGTATAGAGTTATTTGCTGGAGCTGGAGGATTAGGAACAGGATTTATTAATGCCGGATTTAATATAATTAGTGCAAATGATATATGGGAATCTGCGGCAAAAACATATGTTGCTAATCATCCAAATGTGAAATATATAGTAAAAGATATTGCAGATTTAAATGCAGATGAATTATTAGAAGGAACAGGATACAGCAAACAAGATATAGATGTTATAATAGGGGGACCACCTTGCCAAGGATTTTCTACATTAGGAAAAAGATTTATAGATGACCCTAGAAATAAATTATTTAAAGAATATGTTAGAATAGTAAATGATATAAAGCCTAAATTTTTTGTAATGGAAAATGTAGCTGGAATACTAAGCATGGAGAAACGGAGAAGTGTTAAAAAATATATTAGATTCGTTTCACGAAATAGGATACAATGTTGAAAAAAGGTTGTTAAATTCAGCTGAATATGGTGTACCACAGCAAAGAGAGAGAGTTATCTTTATCGGAACACGAACAAATAAAGAGATTAAGTATCCTAAAAAGACTTTTTCTCTTGACGGGGTAGAGAATAAAAAAGCTTTAACATTATGGGACGCTATAAGTGATTTGCCTCAAAGCGATGAACAAGAAATTACAACTTATGTTACAGAACCACAAAATGAATTTCAAGAGAAAATGAGACAAGGATGTAATATAATTACAAATCACAAACCACCAATTCATAATGAAAAAGCTAAAAAAATGATGGGATTTATACCTGTTGGAAAAAGTGTATGGGATGTACAGGACAATATTCCTAAAGAATATGTTCCAACATCAGGCTATGGAAATACATATGCGAGGTTAGACCCGAATGAACCGGGAATGACAATAACTAGGAACTTTTCTTGTATTTCTTCTTCAAGGTGTATACATCCATTTCTTAATAGAGGGTTAACAGCAAGAGAAGCAGCAAGAATTCAAACATTTCCAGACAATTATATATTTCTTGGTTCAAAGACAGATATTCAAATACAAATTGGAAATTCTGTTCCACCAATATTAGGTGAAAATATTGCAAATACAATAAAAGAAATGCTAGAAGAATAGCATTTCTTTATTTTGGTGCGCCATAGAGGATTCGAACCTCCGACCATTTGATTAAGAGTCAACTGCTCTACCAACTGAGCTAATGGCGCATGAAATATAAATTAATTATTGTATTACCGAATCTTAAAAAATTAGCTATCGATTACAATAACATAACTATTATAAAACCATAAAAAGTTTTTGTCAATATTTTTTCAAAATATAAGTTGTAATTATGGAAAAATTATGTTAATATATTGTCTTGAGGGGTGATTACTATGTTTAAAATGTATAAAACAGATGTAGAAACAAATGTAACAGAAGAGACAAAAGAATTTAATAGAGGAAATTGGATAAACATGGTTTCACCGAGTGAGGAAGAAATTAAGCATGTTTGTGAAAGTATAAATATTGAGGAAAATTTTATTAGGTATGCACTGGATCCAGAAGAAAAAGCCAGAATTGATGTTGAAGATGATGATAACACGATATTGTTTATTATTGATACACCTATAATGGAAATAGAATCTGGAGCTAAAGTATATAGTACAACTCCAATAGGAGTAATTTTTGTAAGAGATGACTATATTATTACTGTTTCACTTAACAAAAATCCAATATTAGAAGATTTAGTTAAGAAAAAAATGAAAACAATAATTACATATAAAAAAAGTAGAATGTTATTACAATTATTTTATTCAAATTCAGAAATGTTCTTGTATCTGCTAAAAAAATTAAATACAGAAACAGAAATAGCAGAAAATGTACTAAAAAATTCTATGAAGAATAAAGAGCTTTTGAAGTTACTAAGTTTGGAAAAAGGTTTGGTATATTTTACAACATCATTGAAATCAAATGAAGTTGTAATGGAGAAAACTATGAGAGGTAGTTTAATAAAACTTTATGACGAAGACGAAGATATTCTTGAGGATGCAATCATAGAAAACAAACAGGCAATAGAAATGGCAAAAATATATAGAGACATACTAACTGGCACAATGGATGCATACGCATCAATTATATCAAATAATTTAAATGGTGTAATGAAATATCTAACATCAATTACAATTATTTTAGCTATTCCAACAATGATAGCAAGCTACTGGGGAATGAATGTTCCAATGCCATTACAAAATAATCCTTTTGGTTTTGTAATTATAGTGCTATTTTCATTATTAGTTGGTGTAATAGCATCATTATGGCTAAAAAGAAAGGGCATGCTGGATTAGTAAGTATATAGAATAAGGAGGAGAAAAGATGTTAACTGCTACAGGAGTTACAATTAGATTTGGAAAAAGGACTTTATTTGAGGATGTTAATATTAAATTTAACAAAGGATGTTGCTATGGAATTATAGGAGCAAATGGCGCAGGAAAGTCTACTTTTTTAAGAGTTCTATCTGGAGAGCTAGAGCCAAGCAAAGGAGAAGTTTCTAAAGAAAAAAATGAGAGATTGTCAGTTTTAAAGCAGGACCACTTTGCTTATGAAGAATATAGTGTAATGGATACTGTAATAATGGGAAATCAAGAATTATATAATATTATGAAAGAAAAAGAAGCTATTTATGCTAAGCCGGATTTTTCTGAAGAAGACGGAATGAAAGCAGCAAAACTAGAAGAGAGGTTTGCTGAATTAGACGGTTGGAATGCAGAATCAGATGCCGCTGTGCTTTTGAATGATTTAGGAATTGAGCCTGATAAGCACTATAAATTAATGAGTGAAATTGAGCCAAAAGATAAGGTAAAAATATTGTTAGCTCAAGCATTATTTGGAAATCCAGATATTCTTTTATTAGATGAGCCTACAAATGATTTGGACTTAAAAAGCATAAACTGGCTAGAGGAATTTTTAATTAATTTTGAAAATACTGTAATAGTTGTATCACATGATAGATACTTTTTAAATAAAGTTTGTACACATATTGCAGATGTTGATTTTGGCAAAATTAAAGTATATCCAGGAAACTATGATTTCTGGTACGAATCGAGTCAGCTTGCACTAAAACAGATGAAAGAAGCCAATAAAAAGAAAGAAGAAAAAATTAAAGAACTTCAAGAATTTATTGCAAGATTTAGTGCTAATGCTTCAAAATCAAAACAAGCTACATCAAGGAAAAAATCTTTGGAAAAAATACAATTAGATGAAATAAAGCCTTCTAATAGAAAATATCCATATATAGATTTTAAACCAGATAGAGAGCCAGGAAAAGACATATTAACAGTAGAAAACATAACCAAGTCAATTGATGGTGAAAAGATATTAGATAATGTATCTTTTACAGT